>JAZSLH010000124.1:0-3398 GCA_045535275.1 Acutalibacteraceae bacterium | reverse complement strand
TAATATTACCAACAAAAATCTTTCATCCGACCGTTTTCACGGAGAATCGGTAGATTTTGCTGTGTCGGTATTAAAAAACCACACAAACCGTCATATTGAAGATTTTTTTGACCTTATCGGTGTGCCGATTGTTTTTGAGGCAAACAAATGCTTCCCCGCTTCTTTACAGGCTTCGTCGGTTGTTGACTGTTTAAGATTTGAATGTGACCGACTTGGGGTTGAAACTGTCTGCAACTGCAAAATTACCGATATTAAATTCACAAAAGATTTTAAACTTATCTTTGACGGTGGAAATATTACCGCAAAATCAGTTATTGCCTGTACGGGACTTTATTCGGGCGGAGAAAGACTTGGAAGTGACGGCAGTTTTTATAGAATCTTAAAAAACAGCGGTTTCAAAACGGTTAAAATTACCCCGTCTATTGTTCAGGTTAAGACCGAAACCGATTTTGTAAAACAACTTAAAGGAATTAAGGTTGACGCTAACGCTACCCTTCTTAAAAACAACAGACCCGTAAAATCAGAATTCGGCGAGGTGCTTTTCTGCGATTACGGACTTTCCGGTCCTGCAATAATGAACATATCAAGAGAAGCCTTTAGGGAAGACGGCGAATTTGAGATTGCTCTTGACCTCTTCCCCGACACCGAAACAACAGAACTTATAAAAATTATAATTTCCAGAGCAGAGAAATTATCTCACAGGAAAACCGAAGATTTCTTTACAGGAATGCTTAACAAGCGTTTAGGTCAGGTCATTCTTAAATATTCGAGTCTTAAACTAAACGACATTGTTTCGGCGATAAATGATAAAACAGCCAAAGATATTGCTCAAACCCTTAAATGCTTTAAGTTCAAAGTTACGGGAAATACAGGGTTTGTAAATTCTCAGGTTAGTGCTGGAGGCATTTCCACCGACGAGTTTTATGCCGAAAATCTTATGTCCAAAAAGTATCCGGGATTTTTTGCCTGCGGAGAACTTCTTGATATTGACGGTGACTGCGGCGGATTTAATCTTGCTTGGGCTTGGACAAGCGGAATGCTTGTCGGTGAGTCTACGGTTAAATTCACAAGGGTGACAAAATGATTCTTGTAAACAATATAAATCTGTCGTTAGACACAGATTTTGATAATCTGCTCAACGAACTGAGAGAGCATAAAGCCTTTAAAAATGTAAATTTGACGAGTGCAAGGCTTTACAGAAAATCTGTTGATGCCAGACACAAAGATAATGTTCATTTCTGTTGTTCAGTTATAGTTGAGGTTTCAAATAACGAGCAACAAGCAATAAAGAAAATTAAAAACAGTCAGATTTTTACCGAAAAGCCTTACAAATACGAAAAGTGTAAAAAAAGCATTTTTGAAAGACCGCTTGTTGTCGGTTTCGGCCCTGCGGGAATATTTGCCGCATACACATTAGCAAAGGCAGGTCTTCGTCCTATTGTTATTGAACGTGGTAAAGATGTTGACTCTCGCACTGAAGATGTTTTTAATTTTTGGAACGGCGGTAAACTCAACCCCGAATCTAACGTGCAATTTGGCGAAGGGGGTGCGGGTGCGTTTTCCGACGGAAAACTTACTACGGGTACTAAAGACCCCAGACAGAAAGAAGTTTTAAGACTTTTTTGTGAAAACGGGGCACAAGAAAATATTCTGACCGATGCAAAACCACACATAGGAACCGATGTTCTTGCAAAGGTTATTAAGAACATTCGAGAGGAAATTATCTCTCTTGGGGGAGATATAAGATTTTCAAGTCGTCTTGAAAAAATCAACTTCAAAAATGGCAGACTCGTTTCAGCAGAAATAGTAAATTCAGGCGAAACCTATACTCTTTTGTGTTCCCATCTTATTCTTGCAATAGGTCACTCGGCAAGAGATACCTTTGAAATGCTGAAACTAAATAATGTTGAGATGATTAGAAAACCTTTTGCGGTTGGAATGAGAATTGAGCACAGTCAAAAAGATTTAAATGAATTTTTGTACGGTAGTTTCGCAAACCACAAAGCGCTTGGCACCGCCGATTACAAACTTGCCGTTCATCTTCCGTCGGGCAGAGGGGTTTATACCTTTTGTATGTGCCCGGGAGGAGAAGTTGTTAACGCTTCAAGCGAAGAAAACGGTATTGCGGTTAACGGAATGAGTTACTCGGCTCGTAACTCAAAAAACGCTAACAGTGCAATTCTTACCGAAGTGCTGCCTTGTGACCTTGAGGGTAACGATGTTCTTGAAGGGGTCCGTTTACAAAGAGAACTTGAGCAAAAGGCATACAAACTGGCAAAAGGAAAAGGCGTACCTATCCAGACCGTCAGCGGATATCTTTACGGTGAAAACAAAACTCCAAGCATTTGCCCCTCCATAAAACCTCAAGGCGTATTTGCTGAAATTACAGAAATTTTTCCCGATTTTATAAATTCGTCGCTCAAAGAAGGTATCCCGCTTTTAAGTAAGAAAATTTGCGGTTTTGAGGGCGGTTCTGTGCTTATCGCACCCGAAACAAGAAGTTCCTCCCCTGTTCGAATTGTGAGAAATGAAGAACTTAATTCTGTCGGTCTCAGTGGTCTTTATCCTTGCGGAGAGGGCGCAGGATATGCGGGTGGAATTATGTCGGCGGCGGTTGACGGAATTAAATGCGCCGAGGCTGTAATTAGAAATTTAAATTCAAATTAAATACAAAAATACTGTTTTTCTATGTTAAAAGGCATAAAAACTTTTATTTTTAACACCTTTTAATAGTTAGAAGTTCCAAAATAATCAAAAACTTAAAAAAAATTGTTAAATTTTAAACGAACATCTTGCAAATTTGCTAATTTTAGGTTACAATATATAAGCAAAAATTATTTTAGGAGGAATATTCCAATGGTTAAAGTTGCAATTAACGGATTCGGCCGTATCGGTCGTCTTGCTTTCCGTCAGATGTTTGGCGCTGATGGCTACGATGTAGTAGCAATCAATGACCTTACCAAACCCTCTATGCTTGCTAATCTTCTTAAGTATGATACAGCACAGGGCGGTTACTGCGGTAAAATCGGCGAAGGCCTTCACACTGTTGAGGCTGACGACGAAGCAGGAACCATCACTGTTGACGGCAAAACTCTCAAAATCTATGCAAAGGCAAACGCTGCTGAGCTTCCTTGGGGCGAACTTGGCGTAGACGTTGTACTTGAATGTACAGGTTTTTACTGCTCAAAAGAAAAGTCACAAGCTCACATTGATGCAGGCGCTAAGAAAGTTGTTATCTCTGCTCCCGCAGGTAACGATCTTCCAACAGTTGTTTACAGCGTAAACGAAAATATTCTTACTGCTGACGATACTATCATCTCTGCTGCTTCTTGCACAACTAACTGCCTCGCTCCAATGGCTAAGGCACTTAACGATTATGCAGAAATCCAGAGCGGTAT
>JAZSLH010000035.1:0-3812 GCA_045535275.1 Acutalibacteraceae bacterium | reverse complement strand
CCCCACAAACATGCTTCTTTTCTTGCTGATGAGCATCATCGTGTAAAAATGTGCGAGATAGTTTCAAATATGTTTGAAAAAGCACTAGTAAGCAAGATAGAACTTAATAGGGAAGGTAAAAGTTATTCGGTAGATACACTTCGTGAAATCAAAAGAATTTACCCAAATGACAAAATTGCAATTACTGTTGGTGCTGATATGCTCATAGTCTTTGACGAGTGGAAAAGTTATAAAGAAATTATCAAAAATGCCGATATAATTACTTTTTTCAGGGGTACCACTAGTAGAAATCAATACGAGTATTCGATTAACAAACTCAAAGGTATAGGGGCAAATATAATTGCACTTGACGAAGAAATTATTGACATTTCGTCAACTCAAATAAGAGAAATGCTTCTAAAAAGACAGTTTGTAGACAGTTATTTAGAACCACAGGTTGCAAACTATATTTTGACAAACGGCGTTTATGGTGAGAATTAATGACTGTAGAAAAATATAAAAATATATTAAGAGAAAATCTTGATGATTATAGATATCACCACTCGCTCTGCGTTGCTGATGAAGCCCAAAGACTAGCACAAATGTACGGCGCAAATCAAGAAAAAGCCTATCTTGCCGGTCTTCTTCATGATATTACAAAAAACTATTCTGAAGAAGAACACTTGAAGGTTGTTAAATTGTTTGATATAATACTGTCCGAGTTGGAAAAAAGTTCTGAAAAACTTTGGCACGCAATTACAGGTTCTGCCTATGTTAAAAACTTGCTCGGTATTTGTGATGCTGAGATTGTTAATGCTATCAGATATCACACAACAGCACGTGCAAAAATGTGCTTACTTGAAAAGATTATTTATGTTGCAGATTTTACATCTGCAGACCGTAAATATCCAGATGTAAATGTTATGCGAGAACTTGTTGATATAAGTCTTGATAAGGCAATGGAATATGCCCTTAAATACACTATTGACAGCCTTAAAAACAAAGGAATTTGTCCACACCCTGACACATTATCGGCATATTCTGAAATATCAGAAAAACTTAAATCAGAGGAGATATAAATTGAAAGTAAATAAAATTATTGATATAGCCGTTAACGCTCTTAACGATAAGAAAGCAATGAATATTTCGGCAATCAGGGTAGGGGAACTTACAGTAATCGCCGAAAGTTTTATAATTGCAACAGCAACATCAAGCACACATGTTAAAGCACTTGCAGACTATGTGGAAGAGAAACTATCCGAGTCAGGTTATCAGCCTGACCACGTTGAAGGAAAAGCAACAGGATGGATTTTACTCGATTATTGCGGAGTTGTAATCCATATTTTCACAAAAGAAACAAGAGAATTTTATAATCTTGACAGAATGTGGGATGATGGAGAAAAAATTAACTTAGACGATATTTTAACATCCGCCAGGGAGGAATAAAAGTGAAATATAATTACAGTCAAATTGAAAAGAAGTGGCAGGATATTTGGGACAAAAATCAAACTTTTGCCACAAAAAAGGATTATACTCTTCCAAAATTCTATGGCCTTGTTGAATTTCCTTATCCTTCCGGCCAGGGACTTCACGTAGGTCATCCCCGTTCTTATACCGCACTGGATATTGTTGCTCGTAAAAAGCGACTAGAAGGCTACAATGTTCTTTATCCAATGGGCTGGGACGCATTTGGTCTTCCTACAGAGAACTTTGCAATTAAGAACCACATTCACCCCGAAATAGTTACTAAAAACAACATAGCAAACTTTAAAAAGCAACTTAAGAGTTTAGGCTTTTCATTCGACTGGAGTGCAGAAATCAATACTACTGACCCTGAATATTACAAGTGGACCCAGTGGATTTTTTTAAAACTCTTTGAGAATGGACTTGCTTATAAAAAGCAAATGCCTGTAAACTGGTGTACTTCCTGCAAATGTGTACTTGCTAATGAGGAAGTTGTTAATGGTGTTTGTGAGCGTTGCGGAAGTGAAGTGCTTAGAAAAGAGAAAAGTCAGTGGATGCTTAAAATCACCGACTATGCGGAAAAACTCCTTGAAGGTCTTGAAACAGTTGATTTTATTGACCGCGTTAAAGTTCAGCAAAAAAACTGGATTGGCCGTTCTACAGGCACTCAAATTAAATTTAAAACCACTCTCGGTGATATTTTAGAGGTCTTCTCAACTCGTGCAGACACGCTTTTCGGCGCAACATATATGGTAATGTCACCCGAGCATCCCTTGCTTGAGGCTTGGGCAAACAACATAACTAACTTAGATGCTGTTAAACAGTATCAGATTGCCGCCGCTAAAAAGTCTGATTTTGAACGTACGGAACTTGCAAAAGACAAGACAGGCGTTAGACTTGAAGGCGTTATGGCTATAAACCCCGTTACCGAAAAGGAAATTCCCATTTTTATTTCAGATTATGTTCTTATTTCTTACGGAACAGGTGCAATTATGGCTGTTCCTGCTCACGATACACGAGACTGGGAATTTGCAAAGAAATTTGGTCTTCCTATTGTTGAAGTTGTTGCGGGCGGAAATCCCGAAGAAGAGCCTTATACCGAATGTTCGTCGGGTAATATGGTTAACTCCGGTTTCCTAAACGGTCTTACTGTTGACGAGGCTAAAAAGGCAATTACTGATTGGCTTAACCAGCGCGGTCTTGGAGAACTTAAAGTTAACTACAAACTTCGTGACTGGGTATTCTCACGTCAGCGTTATTGGGGCGAACCTATCCCGATTGTTCATTGTGATGATTGCGGATTTGTACCTCTACCGGAAAGCAAACTTCCTTTGCTTTTACCGATGGTTGACTCATACGAACCTACCGACAACGGCGAATCACCCCTTGCTAAAATGACCGATTGGATTACCACAACCTGTCCAAAATGCGGAAAGAAAGCAGTCCGTGAAACCGATACAATGCCTCAATGGGCAGGTTCTTCATGGTACTTCCTTCGTTACTGCGACCCCCACAACAATAAAGAACTTGCTTCTAAAGAAGCACTTGAATACTGGCTTTCTGTCGATTGGTATAACGGCGGTATGGAACATACAACTCTCCATTTACTTTATAGCCGTTTCTGGCACAAATTTCTTTATGATATTGGAGTTGTTCCAACTGCAGAGCCTTATGCCAAGCGTACAAGCCATGGTATGATTCTTGGAGAGAACGGCGAGAAAATGTCAAAATCTCGCGGCAATGTAGTTAATCCGGATGACATTATCCGAGACTTTGGCGCTGATACAATGCGTCTTTATGAGATGTTTATCGGCGACTTTGAAAAAGCGGCTCCCTGGAAATCTGATTCAATTAAAGGATGTAAGCGTTTTCTTGACCGCATTTGGTCTTTAAGCGACATTCTCGTTGATGGCGATAATTACTCTAAAGAACTTGAAACTGCCTTTAACAAGGCGATTAAGAAGGTTTCTGAAGATATTGAGACCCTCAAGATGAATACCGCTATTGCTACACTTATGGCACTGCTTAATGACATTTCTTCGCTCGGCAGAATCAATCGCGCAGAGTTTAAAACCCTTCTTATTCTTCTTAATCCTTTTGCTCCGCATATTACTGAAGAACTTTGGGAATGCTGTGGTTACGAGGGAATGTTAAATGCTACAAAGTGGCCTGAATATGATGAGGCAAAATGTGTTGAGTCAACAGTTGAAATTGTTGCACAAATTAACGGCAAAATTAAATCAAGACTTAACATACCCGCTGACATCTCTTCTGAAGATGCAATTGCCCTTGTAAAAGAAGATGCAGTTGTTGCTGCTGAAATAGCAAATAAGACAGTAATTAAGGAACTTTATGTACCTAAAAAACTG
>JAZSLH010000049.1:0-51949 GCA_045535275.1 Acutalibacteraceae bacterium | reverse complement strand
AATATATGGGCAGAATCATATAAGGTATGAAATTATAAACCATACCCAATATTACCGCACCCGGTGTGTTGATTAACTGAATTTTTTCAAAACCGAGCATATCAAGCGCGGTGTTTATAATTCCGTTTCTCTCGAGTATGTTTGATATGGAATATGTGCGAATAAGTAGATTCATCCACATTGGAAGCATAACAAGAAGCATAAGGGTTGCCTGGGTGCTTAAGGCTGTCTTTGTCATAAAGTATGCCAAAGGATAAGCAACTATTAGGGTAATTACCGTTGCGACAAAGGCGTAAAGGATTGACTCCCCAAAAATCCTTAAATAGTTAAACTGAAAAATAGTTGTAATATTTTCAAGAGTAAAACTTCCGTTTGCGTCGGTAAAAGAATAATAAGCAACCATTATTAGCGGAACAACGATGAATATTACAGACCAAAGCACATAAGGCGTGGCGATATGCGGACTACCAATCGAAGTTTTTTTCATTTTCTGTCTCCTCTTGGGGCTCGGCATCACTTAGATGCTCAATTTCATCGCTGTATGTACTGTAATCGCCGAATTTTCCAGAATATTGTGATTTTTTCATAATATGAATTGCATCAGGTTCAATATAAAGACCGACCGTATCGCCTTCAAATGCCTCATCTGTTGTCTGAATCATCCATTTGAATCCGCCTATATCAACAATAATTTCGTAGTGAACTCCAAGAAACGAAACTGAAGTTACAACACCGGTCAGCATTCCATCTTCGGGTTTTACAATATCTACATCTTCAGGGCGAACTACTACATCGACCGGCTCGTTTTCAGCAAAACCTTTATCCAGACACTCAAATTTATGGCCTGAAAATTCCGCAAGGTAATCCTTTCTCATTATACCGTCAAGAATATTTGATTCGCCGATAAAATCTGCTACAAATGCATTTTCCGGTTCGTTATAAATATCTTTAGGCGTACCAATTTGCTGTATTTTACCTTCGTCCATTACAACGATTGTGTCGGACATAGTAAGGGCTTCTTCCTGGTCGTGAGTAACAAAAATGAAGGTAATTCCGAGAGACTGCTGTATGTTTTTAAGTTCAACCTGCATATCTTTTCTTAGTTTCAAATCGAGAGCCGCAAGGGGTTCGTCAAGAAGAAGTACACGCGGTTCGTTTGCAAGAGCGCGTGCAATGGCAACACGCTGCTGCTGACCGCCCGAAAGGGTATCAATCTTTCTTTTTTCAAGTCCTTCAAGATTTACTAGTTTCAGCATTTGCGAAACCTTTGCTTTAATTTCGGCCTCTTTAGCCCTTTTAACCCTCATTCCGAAGGCAATGTTTTCATAAACATTCAAATGCGGAAACAGAGCATATCTCTGAAAGATAGTATTAACCTGACGTTTGTATGAGGGGACGCCGTTAATGTTTTTTCCGTCAAACAAAATATCCCCACTGTCCGGTTCTTCAAATCCGCCGATAATACGTAAAGTAGTTGTCTTTCCGCAACCCGAAGGTCCGAGAAGAGTAACAAATTCACCGTATTTAATGCTTAAGTTAATGCCGTTAAGCACGGTTTGATTGCCGAAAGCAATAGAGATATTCTTTAGTTCAATGATATTTTCGCTTTTCATTTAAGCGCATCCTCCTTTGCGGACACCAAGTGCCGCACAAGTTATTTTTTAATAATCCTGCACGATACCCGCAGACTCTCTGAGGACGGCTCTCCGCAAAGAATTTTAAGCCTTAAGTAAAGACAAAGCCGCCGCTTTGAATCTGCATTTTGCACAGATGCGAATATGTAAATAATAAAATCAATATATAACTATCTGCAATAATTGTCAAGTATTTTTATTAAGACAGAAAATTATAACAAAATTTACAAAATACGACAAATACATTTATATAATTAAAAAATAAAAATGCAGTTGAAATATACATATTGTTTTGTTATAATATATTAGATATAAATTGGAGGAGTGTGTCGATTGGTAATTCTAGGAATTGACCCCGGTTATGCAATAGTGGGTTATGGTGTGGTTTCATATAATGCAAACCGTTTTAATGTGATTGAATATGGAGCCGTAACTACCGATTCTGGTGTCAGATTCACCTCTCGTCTTGATAAGATATATGAAGAATTCTGTGAAATAATCCTAAAAACCAAACCTGATGCTGTTTCTATTGAAAAACTTTTCTTTAATACCAACACGACTACTGCGATTGATGTTGCTCAGGCAAGGGGAGTAATTCTTCTTGCTGCAACCCGACATAATATACCTGTTTTTGAATACACGCCTCTTCAGGTTAAATCTTCAGTTACAGGTTATGGCAGAGCCGAAAAGAAACAGGTTATGGATATGATAAAAAATATACTTCGGCTTGAAAAAATTCCCAAGCCTGATGATACTGCAGACGCACTTGCACTTGCCGTATGTCATGCTCATTCTTCAGGTTCGTTATACGGCAAACTGAATTCAGGAGGTAGAGTTTAATGATTGCTTCGCTTCGCGGTAAACTGATTTATGCCGACAATCAGTCGATAATTGTTGAATGTTCCGGCGTTGGTTTTAAATGCTCGGCTTCACTAAAAACAATATCCGGTCTTGATTCTGTAGGTAAAGATGTATTTGTTCATACTTTTTTGGCTGTCAGAGAAGATTCGCTTGATATGTATGCCTTTTTAAACACAGATGAACTTGAGTGTTTTAAACTTGTTACTTCGGTTAACGGTCTTGGTGCAAAAATGGCGATTGCGCTTCTTTCTGAATTCACCCCTGACCAAATTTCTTTCTTCATTTTGTCTGGTGACGCCAAGGCACTAACCAGAGCAAACGGAATCGGTCCTAAACTTGCTCAAAGAATGGTGCTTGAACTTAAAGATAAAATCTCAAAAGGTTCGGTCACTCTTTCTGATGAAAATATTCTCATTCAAAGCACAGGAAAAACTCCAAACAGTTCAGAGGCTATTGCCGCACTTGTTGCTCTCGGTTTTTCTCAAAGCGAAGCCACTTCTGCAGTTTCTAAACTGGACCAGACTTTGTCCACCGATGAACTTATTAAAGGCGGACTTAAAAATCTTTCAAGGTAGGTGTTAAAAATGGAAGATATGGATTTTGAAAGCAGAATAGTTGCACCTGAATTTTCCTCTGATGCTGACGATATGGAAAATTCCCTTCGACCTAAAACTCTTAAAGATTATGTAGGTCAGGAAAAAACAAAAGAAAATCTGGAAATTTATATTGAGGCGGCAAAGTCAAGAAAAGAATCTCTTGACCACGTTTTGCTTTACGGACCTCCCGGTCTTGGAAAAACAACCCTATCAAACATAATTGCTCGTGAAATGGGAGTTAATATAAGAATTACCTCGGGTCCTGCAATTGAAAAACAGGGCGATTTAGTCGCTATTTTAACCAATCTATCAGAGGGTGATGTTCTTTTTATAGATGAAATTCATCGCCTTTCCCGTTCAGTTGAAGAGGTTCTTTATCCCGTAATGGAGGACTTCTCGCTTGATATTATTATTGGCAAAGGACCGTCAGCCCGTTCAATCCGACTTGATGTGCCTCATTTTACCTTGGTTGGTGCAACAACACGTTCAGGACAACTTACCGCACCTCTTCGAGACCGCTTCGGTGTTCTTTTGCGTCTTGAACTATATACACCCGAAGAACTTGCACAAATTATTAAAAGAAGTGCGGGTATTCTGGGGGTTGAAATAGAACACGAAGGTGCGCTTGAAATTGCTTCAAGGTCAAGAGGAACGCCGAGAATCGCAAACCGACTTTTAAAGCGTGTCCGTGATATTAGCGAGGTTAAATTCAACGGCGTTATTACCCAAGAGGTTGCCTGTGCTGCACTTGAACGTTTTGAAATTGATGAACTTGGTCTTGATGATTTTGACCGCCGTATGCTAAAAACAATTATTACTAATTACGGTGGAGGCCCTGTGGGA
This sequence comes from Acutalibacteraceae bacterium, assembly GCA_045535275.1. Classification (GTDB taxonomy): domain Bacteria; phylum Bacillota; class Clostridia; order Oscillospirales; family Acutalibacteraceae; genus SFWF01. Next base: position 48,015 of record JAZSLH010000049.1, on the reverse strand, counting down.
CTTGACACACTTGCCGCAGCGGTTGGTGAAGAAAGCATTACCATAGAAGATGTTTACGAGCCTTATCTTATGCAGATTGGCTTCTTAACCAGAACGGGAAGAGGTCGCTGTGTAACCAAACTTGCCTATGAACATCTTGAAATTCCCTATAGTGAGCCAATTCAAAAAACTATTTTTTAAGGTGACAAATGAGATTCGCAAATAATTTTAAAGACTTTGAACTTATTGATGCTGTAAATGGAGAACGTCTTGAACGTTGGGGAGATATTATACTAATCCGTCCCGACCCACAGATAATTTGGAAGGGCGAAAAGAAGGACCCTCGTTGGTATAATGCTCACGCGATTTATCATCGTTCAAACAACGGCGGCGGATATTGGGAAACTCTTAAAAAAGTCCCTGATGTTTGGTCAATTAGTTATAATGGTCTTACTTTTCGTTTAAAACCTATGGGTTTTAAGCATACCGGCCTTTTCCCTGAACAAGCAATAAACTGGACCCTCGCCGATAAACTTATCCGAGAGGCTAACCGACCGATAAAAGTGCTTAATATGTTTGCTTATACGGGCGGTGCGACTCTTGCCTGTCTTAAAGCGGGTGCTTCAGTTACTCATGTAGATGCCTCTAGAGGTATGGTGCAATGGGCAAAAGAAAACGCTGTGGCTTCGGGTCTTTCCGATTGTCCTGTTCGTTGGCTTGTTGATGACTGTATGAAGTTTCTTAAAAGAGAAATTCGGCGAGGTAATAAATATGACGCTATTATAATGGACCCTCCTTCATATGGCAGAGGACCTAACGGAGAGGTTTGGAAACTTGAAAACCAAATAGGTGAGTTGCTGGGCGAAACGGCAAAATTGCTCTCTGAAAACCCATTGTTTGTCCTTGTTAACACTTATACCGGAGGAATTTCTCCAACAATTCTTAATTATATGGTCAAGACTTGTTTTTATTCTTCAGACAAATCAACAGTTTTTACCGAGGAAATAGGTCTGCACGTAACTAATAAAAATATTATTTTACCCTGCGGTAACACAACCGTATGGATTGGTAGTGATATAAATGGATGAAATTATTAAACTGAATAATGTATCCTTTGATTATGAGGCAGACGAAACCTGCTTTAAAGTGCTTGAAAATTTTAATCTTTCTTTTCAAAGAGGTACCTTTAACGTAATTCTTGGTCATAATGGTTCGGGTAAAAGCACCCTTGCAAAACTGCTTAACGGACTTATAAAACCTGCCATGGGTACGGTAAGTGTTAATGGTCTTTTAACAACCGACGAAAAAAATGATTTTGAGATTAAGAAAACTGTAGGTATCGTTTTTCAAAACCCTGATAACCAACTTGTTTCTTCTGTAGTTGAGGAGGACGTTGCTTTCGGGCCTGAAAATCTCGGTTTTGAGCCTAGAGAAATCAGAAGAAGAGTAGACAACGCCCTTAAGGCTGTAAATATGTATGAACACAGAGAACACCCTACGCATAAACTTTCCGGCGGTCAGAAACAGCGTGTTGCTATTGCAGGGATTATTGCAATGGAGCCGGAATGTATCGTGTTGGACGAGCCAACCGCAATGCTTGACCCGCTTGGCAGAAAAGAAGTTATTGATACTGTGCGTAAACTTAATAAAGAAAAGAATATTACCGTTATTCTTATAACTCACTTTATGGAAGAAGCAGAGTTTGCCGATAGGGTAATAGTAATGTCAGACGGGGTAATTACCGCAGACTCAACACCTCTTGAAGTTTTTTCTAATGTTGAAAAAATTCGCAAGGCTGGGCTAGATGTTCCGCAAACAACCGACCTACTTGATTCTTTGAAAAAACAGGGTCACAGTATATCGTCTTCTGCCATATCGACAAAACTTTGTGTTGAACAACTCGATAAGTTAATAAAAAACAAAATAAAATAATTGGCATTTCCCGGAGGAAATAAATTGTCTTATCTATGCGTTGAAAACCTAACACATATATATGGTGTTGGTTCACCTGAAAATAAAGTTGCTATAAATAATCTGAGTTTTTCGCTTGAAAAGGGCGAAACGCTCGGAATAATTGGACATACCGGTTCGGGCAAATCAACTTTAGTTAACCACTTAAACGGACTTATTAAACCTACTTCAGGAAGAGTCTTACTAAGCGGCGAAGATATTTGGAAAAATCCTAAAGAGATTAAAAAAATTCGTGGTAAAGTTGGACTTGTTTTTCAATATCCTGAATACCAACTTTTCGAAGAAACCGTTTTTAAAGATATTGCCTTTGGACCTTCTAATCTTGGAATTTGTGGGGAGGAACTCACTAATACAGTAAAAGAGATTGCAGACTTAATGCAAATTTCTAAAGAACTGCTTTCAAAGTCGCCCTTTGACCTTTCAGGAGGCCAAAAAAGGCGGGTTGCTATTGGGGGTGTACTTGCAATGCGACCTGAACTGTTAGTTCTGGACGAACCTACGGCAGGGCTTGACCCCATCGGAAGAGAAACAATTTTTAAGGCGATTTCAGATTATAAGCAAAAGTACAACGCTACGGTAATTATAGTATCGCACTCTATGGAGGATATTGCCACTGTTTCAGATAAAGTTCTTGTTATGAACAAAGGCGAAATCGCGATGTTCTCAAGTACAAGGGATATTTTTTCAAGGTTACAGGAACTTAAAACACTTGGACTTGGAGTGCCGATGGTTTCGGAGGTCTTCTTTGAACTTAAAAAGACTTACCCTGATTTGACTGCCTCTCCGCTTACGGTTGATGAAGCGGTTATGGCAATTAACGACTATCTTGAAAACGGGGGGCAGGTCTAATGATTAAAGACATAACCTTCGGACAATATTTTAATGCAAAATCATACATTCATAAACTCGACCCTAGAGCGAAAATATTACTGCTTATTTTGCTTATCGCATTATGTTTTATTGCAAATAATTTTGCAAGTCTTTGCTTTGTAGTTTTATTTGTGATGGTTCTAATGCTTTTTTCGGGAGTACCTGTGAGAATGTATCTTAAGAACCTAAAGGTTGTCATTCCAATTATAATTTTTACTGCAATTCTTAATGTTTTCTATGGCGACCCTGATACTTTGCTCCTCTTTAGTTATTGGAAAATAAATATTTATCTTGGTGGTGTTTTAAGGGCAATTTTTATGGCTGTCAGAGTAATTTTACTCATCATAATCAGTTCAGCACTTACCTATACCACAACCCCAAATGACCTTACCGACTCAATTGAACGACTCTTAAAACCTCTTAAATTTATAGGACTTGGCCAAGCGGTTCATACAATGTCAATGATGATGACAATTGCACTTCGCTTTATTCCCACACTTATCGAAGAAACAAATAAGATTATGAATGCACAAAAGGCAAGAGGTGCGGATATTGAAAGCGGAGGTCTTGTAAAAAAGGTTAAGGCATTGCTTCCTATTATTATTCCTTTGCTCATTTCTGCTGTTCGCCGTGCATATGAACTTGCAGAAGCCATGGAATGTCGCTGTTATAACGGGGGAAAGGGAAGAGTTCGTATGAAACAACTCCACATATCCTTGCGTGATGTTTTAGCCTTTTCAGTTACTTTCCTTTTCTTTGTTGGCGTTATCCTTTCAAATATTTTCATTAAGTTCGGTGTAATATGAGATATTTATTAACTATTTCTTATCTTGGTACCGCTTATCACGGTTGGCAGGTTCAGCCAAACGGAATTACCGTCCAAGAAAAAATTCAAGATGCTCTCGAAAGTGTCTATAAGTTCAGACCGAATGTTACCGGTTGCAGTCGAACAGACGCAGGTGTTCACGCTTTACAGTTCTGCTGTCACTTTGACGTTGAACAGGTCATCCCAGAAGACAAAATTGTTGTAGCACTTAATACTTATCTGCCAAATGATATAGCAGTATCTGACTGTAAAATGGTAGATGAAAATTTTCACGCCAGGTACTCTGCAAAAGGTAAAAATTATGTTTATAAAATTTATAACAACACTACCCCAAACCCATTTATCTCTGACCGTTCCTGGCAGATTTCAAGACGGCTTGATGTTGATAAAATGAGCCGATTCCTTTCTTCACTCGTTGGCACACACGATTTTGTCGCATTTTCTTCTTCAGGTAGAACGGTAGACAATACTGTGCGAACTATAACAGAGTGCAAAGCAGAGAAAAAAGGGGATATTATTGAAATTTCAGTTACTGCCGACGGATTTCTGTATAATATGGTTCGTATAATTGTTGGGACTGCAGTCCAAGTCTCAGACGGTAAAATCTGTGAAAAATCAGCTCTCAACATTATTCAGTCAAAAAATAGAAATTTAGCGGGTATTACAGCACCTCCGGAAGGTTTATTTTTAAACAAAGTAATTTATTAGGTGGATTTTATGGCAAAGAGAAGACGTAAAAAGTTAATAAGGTTGCCAAAGTTTAGAAGAAAAGCAAAATCGGCAAAAGGCTATGACGAAATCGGCTTTTTCTCGAAACGAAAAAGGTCTGCTTCGCAAAGAAGAACGGCATCTAAACGCTCGTCAAACATAATTAAAAACAGAGTAATTGCTCTTCTTGCGGCAGTTGCAGTATTTATATTTTCTTCCTACTTACTTATTTCTTTATCCCATCCTGTGGGTGCGGTTGAGTATTTTAAAACTATTTTTTCAACCAGCGGTTCGTCAGGTGGCTATGAAATTGATATCGAGGGGGGAAAACCGCAATATACTATTTCTGGTAACGATGTTTATTTTATAGTTACCGACAGCACGGTAAATTGCTATAATACTGACGGAAAGGTTATTTTTGAAAAAAATCATTCCTATTCAAAGCCTGTGGTCAGAAAAAGCGAAACACGATATCTGTTCTATGACCAAGGAGAACCAGAACTCACGGTTGCAACATATTCAGATAATTTGTATTCCGCAAAATTTGACCACGGAATAATTTGTGCTGATATTTCCGATTCGGGATATTTTGCCGTTGCAACAAAGGCTGACGGATATGATTCTTCGGTTTCGGTTTTCAATAAAAAGAATAAGAAAGTTTTTGAATGGTTTTCTTCTGACGAAACTATTACTTCAGTTTCTTTGCTTAAAAACGGAAAAACTCTTGCGGTGTCAACTGTAAAAGTAGAGAGTGGAAATTTTGTTTCTCACGTATATATTTTTAAATATGATTCCGCAACACCTATTATGCAAAGAGCATATTCTGACAAAATCGTTTATCAGTTAGTTGAAAGCAAAAACAGTGGTTTCTTTGCTGTTTTAGATAATAAAATTGAATTTTTGAACTTTAAAAAAGAAACGGCAATAACACATGAATCCGAGTATTCGGTTAATTTGATTAAACAATTCAAAGACCGAACAATTGCGCTTCGCTCGGTTGCGGCCAATCAAAATCATTGCGTCGTTGAAATTTTTAACCGAAAAGGGAAATTGGTCTCATCTTTTGAAGTTGATAACAATATAACTGATTTTTCGTATAAATCTGGTAGATTATACCTTCTTGGACAGTCAAACGTTTATAAGTATAATATAAAAGGTAAATTATTAGAGGTTGCTGATGTAAATTACGATGCTTTATTTGTTGAAGTAATTTCAGACAGCAGTGTGGCTTGCATAAGAAGTTCTGTCATTGAAAAATGTGTTTTGAAAAAAGCGGAGGACTAACGTGGGGATTATTCTTGATATAATAATTGTTCTTATCGTTTTGTTTTTTGCTGTCTTATCTGCTAGAAAGGGGTTTGCAAGAACCTTTATCGGCCTTGTTGGATATATAATTTCAATAATTACCGCCTTGTTTATTTCGGTCTATCTTTCCAATTTTATATTTAATGAATTAGTGCAACCCGGTCTTATTGAATATATAACAGACTCACTTCAGGATGTAGGCAATAATGTTATTGAAACTATTCCTAATTTTGTTCTTAATCTGTCGAGTTTTGTCGGCTTCAATAAAGAATTTCTAGAAAATTCAGTAAATAGTGATGCGGCTTCATCGGCAGTTTTAATCGTAGATAGCGTGAAACCTTATATACTAAACACAATAAGAACTTTCTTTACAATATGCATTTTTGCTTTATTATCCTTTATTTTCAGGACTTTAGCAAAACGAATAAATTTCAAAATCAGCGAAACTGTCTTCGGCAACGCAAATACTTTTCTAGGTGCTTTGCTTGGCGGTGCAAAAGGGCTGGTATTTTCGGTACTTTTTTGTATACTTGTTGCTTTTATTGCGTCAAGCGGTTTTTTGGGAATTCAGACTATAGATAAAAATATGATAGACAGTTCGTATATTTGTAGTTTTTTACTTGATATTTGTTCAATAACGTTATAAAGGGCGGGGAAATTTAAATGAAGAATATTTTTACAATACCAAACATCATTTCAATGTTCAGACTTATCTTGATACCGTTTTTTGTCATTTCGTATTTTAAGGGTATAAATGATATAAAATACATTTATATTGCTGTAATTATTGTTCTTGTAAGCGGATTAAGCGATGTTGTAGACGGTTTTATTGCAAGGCATTTCAATATGGTGTCTGATTTAGGAAAGGTTCTTGACCCTATTGCCGATAAATTAACTCAAGCAACAGTTATACTGTCGCTTGGAATAGTGCACCCTCTTGCAATTCTTCCAATGTTTTCTGTTCTCTTTGTAAAAGAATTGCTGACTTTATTTTTTGCAATTCATTTGCTTTCAAAGGGTACAAAGCCAATTTCTTCGAAATGGTTCGGAAAACTTTCAACTGTAGTAATTTTCTTAACTATGGTATATACTCTTTTATTTGATATTTTTGGTATTGTAGAGTTCCCGATGTACATACTTAGCGTGTGTTCTATTATTTGTATGATTATTTCTGTTACGGGTTATTTTAAACTGTTTCATAGCGATGTAAAAGGAGAATAGTTTTAATGAAATTATGTGATAAGTGCAAGAAAAGACCTGCTATGGTTTTTATATCTGACCAGAATGCTCCCTCAAATCCTCCGCAGGGTCTTTGTTTAAATTGTGCGAAGGAAATGGGTATAAAGCCCGTTGATGATATGTTTAAAAATATGAATATAAGCGAAGATGATATTGAACAGATTACAAATCAATTTATGGAGATAATGGGCGACAATCCCGATGAAATAGATTTTGGAACCGCCCCTGCTTTTCCTTTTTTAAGCAATGTTTTTGGAACAGTTGATGAAGATGATGAAAATCAGTCTGACGACGGAACCGATAACAAACAAAAGAGCAAAAAAGAACCTAAGGCGAAAAAACGCCGTTTTCTCGACCAATATTGTACCAACCTGACACAGCGTGCTAAAGAAGGGAAATTTGATGTTATTATTGGAAGAGAAAACGAACTCTACAGAACTATTCAAATTCTTTCCAGAAGGTCAAAAAACAATCCCTGCCTTATTGGCGAACCGGGCGTTGGCAAAACCGCTATAGCAGAAGGACTGGCAATTAAAATTGCCAACAAGACTGCCCCTGCCCGTCTTCTTGATAAACAAATTATGCTTCTTGACCTAACCGCTCTTGTTGCCGGAACACAGTTCAGAGGCCAGTTTGAAAGCAGAGTTAAGGGTTTAGTTGAAGAAATTAAAAATGACGGGAATATTATTTTGTTCATTGATGAGGTTCACAATCTTGTCGGTGCGGGTGATTCCGCTGAAGGCTCTATGAATGCCGCTAATATTTTAAAACCTGCCCTTTCTCGTGGCGAAATTCAAGTTATAGGAGCAACTACCCTTAAAGAATACCGTAAACACATTGAAAAGGACAGTGCTTTAGAGCGTCGTTTTCAACCGGTAATTATTGAAGAAAATTCAGTTGAAGATTCTATTAAAATTCTTAAAGGTGTGAAAGGTTACTATGAAGGATTTCATAATGTAACTGTTGACGATACGCTCATTAAGAAAATTGTGTTATTATCTGAAAGATATGTTTGTGACAGATATTTACCCGACAAAGCGATTGACCTTTTAGATGAGGCTTGTGCCTGTGCAAGTCTTGCAAATTCGGCGGTCGACGAACTTTATAAAGCGAATAAGAAAATTGCTGAATATCAGATTGAACTTGAACGACTTGAATCAGAGGTTGATAACCCGAATTACGAAGAACAGGCTCGAATTAAGACCGAACTTACGAAGTACAAGAATATTGCAAACGGTCTTTATGAACCGGCTTCTAATAATGCAGTGACAGAAGACGATATCGCAAAGGTAATTGAATTATGGACAGGAATTCCTGCAACTAAAATTGTTGAGAATGACCTGGTTAAACTTGTTACTCTTGAAGATAAAATTAAGGAGCGTATTATCGGGCAGGATAATGCTGCGAAATTAGTAGCAGCCGCTGTTAAACGTTCAAGAGTTCAAACCACCCCTCACAGAAAACCTGCCTCTTTCATTTTCGTTGGTCCTACGGGTGTGGGTAAAACGGAACTTGTTAAAGTTTTGTCTGAACAACTTTTTGATACCCCCGAAACACTAATCCGTTTTGATATGTCTGAATTTATGGAGAAACATTCAGTATCAAAACTTATTGGAGCGCCTCCCGGATATGTTGGTTATGATGATGCGGGACAACTCACAGAGAAAATAAGACGCCGACCTTATTCGGTTGTTCTTTTTGATGAAATTGAGAAGGCGCATCCTGATGTTCTTAATATACTGCTTCAAATTCTTGATGACGGACGAATTTCCGACGCGCAAGGCAGAACAGTCAATTTTGAAAACACTATTATTGTTATGACCTCAAATGCAGGCAGTCACAACAAAGAAAATCTTATGGGGTTTGGCAAAAGTGAGAATGAGTCTTCAAAGGAAAAGGCGATTTCTGCATTAGAGGAGTTTTTACGTCCTGAATTTATTGCCCGAATTGACGAAATTGTCGCTTTTTCAAAACTTGATAGGGAAAGCATGGTTAAAATTGCAAGGCTTATGCTTTCGGATTTAAACTCTGTTTTAGATGAAAAAGGAATTGTTTTAACCTTTAATGATAAGGTCTGTGAATATATTGCAGACATAAGTAAAAACGGTAAAGCAGGAGCAAGAGATTTAAGAAACAATATACGTAAAAAGATTGAAGACAAAGTTGTTGACATTATTATTGACAAGGGCGAAGATACCTTAAAAGAAATCAATGTTTCTGTTAAAAATGGCGAACTTATATTTTCTGAAAAATAATTAAAAAAGTGTTGACTTACGGCAAGAAATGTGGTAATATACTTCTTGCCGTAAGATATGCGGGTGTTGTTCAACGGCTAGAATGCCAGCCTTCCAAGCTGGAGACGTGGGTTCGATTCCCATCACCCGCTCCACGGTAAAACCCCATAGTTTATGGGGTTTTTTATATGAATGCGTTTGTAGCTCAGCCGGATAGAGCAACCGCCTTCTAAGCGGTAGGTCGGGGGTTCGAGTCCCTCCAAGCGCGCCAAAGAAAGAAGACGCCGAAAGTGGCGTCCTCTTTTTTATTTTATAATAATATATTTAATATTGATTACTTAACTCTACAATTCGTTTGTTTATTTTAATCTAAATGTATGTTAATATAAATACAAGGAGTGGATACAAATAATGGACCAGATAAAGATTGGAAAATTTATTGCTCAAATTCGAAAAGAGCGAAATATGACACAACTTGATTTAGCAAACATGTTAGGGGTTACCGACCGTGCAATTTCAAAATGGGAAAACGGCAGGGGAATGCCTGAAATTTCACTCATAAAACCGCTTTGTGATGCTTTATCAATATCGGTTAATGAATTGTTTTCTGGAGAAAGAATTTCAAACGAACAACTTACTGATAAAGCCGAAGAAAATATCGTAAATACCTTAACATATTCTAGAAATAAGTTAATTAAAACAAAAGTCATTTTTATTTTTATTTTAGCAAGTATTGCATTTGTTATAACCCTTATTTCAACCCTTTTTGCTATCGATGTAGATAGAATGAGGAACAACAAACCTGTATTTTTCAGCACATGGGGAATTGATTATACACCGCCTATAGATTTACAAGATGAAGAAATTGAATATGCGATAAAAAATTACCTTGTTGTGCAAGGAGATAATGAAGAAAAGCACGAAGACGGTGTGAAAACATTTGTTGCCATTAAGACATATCTAATTGAAAATGTTGATACTAAAGGAAAATATAATGTTTACGCTTGGGTTCTTGAAAAACAGTGTTATTTAAAGAATAATGAAGTTTTAGAATATAGTGCTTTTTCAATGCCGTTTAAATTTACTGTTAAAGAGAATGAGAACAAGAATAGTTTTACTGTTGAAGAAAGCAGGTTTCCAAGAGACGGCTATTACACGGAAGATATGAAAGAATTATTTTCTAAGTCTGTAATTAAAGAAATGAATAAACTTCATAAGGACGGGAGTTTTGAAAAATTAGAATTTGAAATTGACGAGCAAAAGCAACTATACTTCCATAAATAAAAATAAACGGTGCAAATCATTTGCACCGTTTATTTATAGTTTAAAATCGTCTGCACTATATTTAGAGGTTACTGTTTTAGTTTCGGGTTTGCGTTTAAGCGGGTCATATTTGTATTTCATACATTTTGAGAATTTGTCAACAAAACCCTTCTTGACACAAAAGACTTCGTCTGTATATTCAAGGGGCTTTGCATGAATACAATATAAACAATATTTCGACTTATTTTTCTCAAATTTGAGTTTATTCATTATATCACCCGAAAACATTATAACAGAAATTTACTAAAAATGCTATATAATTTTTGAATTTTTTTTTGTTGCTAAAATAAACAAATACGAAAGAGCAATAAAAGATATACCGAACAAAAAAGTATATCTTGTCGGCTCAAAATCTATTGAGTTGTTTAGTGAAATCGTTTCTACCGATACCTTAAATATTTTAGTGATTATATATGTCGAAGTGGTACATACAAGCCCGTGAAAAATTCTGAATATTAAAAATTTTATATAATTTATCTGAAGTGATTTGCAAGAGGATAAAACTTGAAAATGAACACATATCCCTGCAAACCCGATAAGAAATGATATTAGGTATATATTATGAGAAGAGTATTTTATCCCGTTTGTAATTTCAAGAAAAGGTAAAATACTGCGGAACACAATATTCTCATCAAAATATGAATTTATAAGCCCAATAATTGTTGAAAAAAGCACAACGAAGGCGCATATATTTATAATTGATGTTGTCGCGTCGTAGGTTGATTTTATCAGAGTTTCGCTTATTATAAACTTTTCTGTTTTTTTGTTTGAATAGTAGTATTGTGGTTTTATAAATCTTGAGCAAACTAAAGCGACGAATAATGATGAAATTATGCTTGAAGCAAGAAGAACAAATCCTAGAGTCTTGTTTGATAAAATGCCGACGCCAACAGTAATTACTATAAATGACGGTCCCGAGTTTACACAGTATCCAAGCATTAGTTCAGCGGTGCTTTTCGAAATCTCTTTCTCTACATAAAGGTGTTCGATTAGTTTAGCGCCAACAGGAAACCCACCTATAAGTGATAACAAAAAAACAGAGAAGCATTCAGAACTTAACGAAAGCAGAGGTAAAGTAATAAATTCAAGTTTTTCAGCAAACTTCGTAAGAATTTTTGTTTGAAAGAGAATTAGAGAACATACCATAAATGGAAACAGTGACGGAATTATTACCAAGTAACAAAGGTTAAGCCCGAATAATGCACCGCTTGTTGCGCCCGACGGAAAGACTACAAGACAAACCGCAAAGCAAGTAATTACTGCTGCCGTAATAATAGTTTTATAATTCATAATAAACCCTCAAAAAAATCATACATTCAATCTATATTATCATAAAATGAATAGTATGAATGGGGTGGTTAAATGGGTGATATAAGAAAAAGGATAAATTTTGATGAGCAAATAAACATCAGCAAATCAGACCTTCCTTTTGCAAGTCTGACAAATGGTCCTCATATTGAATTATTTGGGAACGCCAGAATGTCTTTTGAGGGGAAGTATACAATTACAGAATATTCTGAAGAGATGTTAAGAATCAAATTTGGCAGACAAAAAACAATGACTGTGCTCGGCACGTCTATAATGTTAAGTAATGTAGAAAATGGCGTATTTTTACTTACAGGACGCTTTTCAAGTATTGAGTTTGAATAATGGTGATGAATACAGATGATATCTTTTTATAGATTCTTTTTAGGATTTGTCAGAATATATGTCTTTGGTCTTTCACCCGAAAGATTTATTAATTATTGTGCTTTAAACGGAATTTCCGTTTGGAATATTAAAAGAAAAAAAGATGGAATATATCTGAATATTGGAATTTCAGACTATAAAAATATACGCAAGGTCAGAAGAAAAATTGATAATTCAATAAGAATTAAACTTAAAGAAAAACATGGACTTGTGTTTATTAGTCGAAAATTTTTAAAACGTCCCGGAATTGTTGTTGGAATAGCGGTATTTTTCATTATAAATATTGCTTTTTCGCAGTTCATCTGGGATATTGACGTGGTTGGTGCAGAAAACATTGACACAAATAAAATAGTCTCTGTTTGCGACGAATTGGGAGTTTCGGTGGGAATGCCCAGAAAGAGCGTTGATACATATAATGTATCGCAGTTATTGGCGTTGCGTTTTGAGGAAATTGCATGGGTCTCTCTTAATATAGAGGGCACAAATCTTACTGTTAATATTTCCGTAGCCTCTGATTCGGACAAAAATCAAGAAACAACCCCCTCGAATATTGTTGCTTCTTATGATGGGGTTATAAAATCTGCTAAAATAACTCACGGCAAAAATGAATTTACGCTTGGTCAGGCGGTAAGAAAAGGTGACCTTCTTGTGTCGGGTGTGGTTTCAAACGATGTAACGACACAATTTGTTCATTCAAAGGGCGAAATAATTGCTAAAACACACCGTTCTTTTGATGTTGAAATTAACAAATACTATAAGTGTACGCTAGAAAGTAAGAACTATCAGTGCAAGAACATATTAAAAGTCTTTTGGCTTGAAATTCCGCTTTATCTTTCCGGGGCAGATGAAAGTTTAGACTCTTCATATAACACATTTAGTTTAAAATTATTTGGCGAAGAACTGCCTATAAAAATGATACAGCGAAAGTTTCAAAAAAGAGATATAATAACACTTGATTTAACTGAAGACCAGGCTGCTCAATTAGCACTTGCAGAAACTTCAAAAACAATCAAAAATCTTCCCATTAAAAATGTAGAAAATTATAAAGTAAATGTATATGAAGATGGTGACATATATAAAGTTTTAATTGAGATTGATTGCTTAGAAGATATTGCTATGCAACAGGCTATAGAAGGTGAATATTGAAAATATAGTTACTTTGTGATATAATAAATATATAAATATTGCGGAGTGATATATTACGGAACAAATAATTAACATTGATAGAATGGAAGATATTATCAGTCTCTTTGGAAGTTTTGATGAAAACATTAAAAAGATTGAACAAAAGTATTTGGTAAAAGTAACCTCACACGGAAGTTATGTCCGTATCAAAGGCGACCCCGATAGCGTACAAAAGGCTGTTCGTGCTACTAACAGTCTTTTAGCGCTTATCTCAAAGGGTGAAGTAATAACCGACCAGAATATTGAATATGTTTTTTCGCTTGTTACTGACGGCGAAGAAGAGCAAATTTCTCGTCTTACCGACAGCGATTGTATCTGCATTACTTCAAAGGGAAAGCCTGTAAAACCCAAAACGCTTGGTCAGAAGAAATATCTTGAGGCAATTAAAAATAATACCATTACTATCGGTGTAGGTCCCGCAGGAACAGGTAAAACCTACCTTGCGGTTGCAATGGCTGTTAATGCCTTTAGAGCAAAAGAAATTAATCGCATTATCCTAACCAGACCTGCCGTTGAAGCAGGTGAAAGTCTTGGCTTTTTACCCGGAGACCTGCAATCTAAGGTTGACCCCTATCTTCGTCCGCTTTATGACGCACTTTTTGAAATGTTAGGTGCTGAAAATTTTCAAAGGTGTCAGGAAAGGGGAGACATTGAGGTTGCACCTCTTGCATATATGCGCGGCCGTACCCTTGATGATAGTTTTATAATTCTCGATGAAGCACAGAATACTACTTGCGAACAAATGAAAATGTTCCTAACCCGACTCGGTTTCAATTCGAAAGCGGTTGTTACAGGCGATGTTACGCAAATAGATTTGCCTAAAGGTAAAAAATCCGGTTTAAAGGACGCTGTTTCAGTTCTTAAAAAGGTCGATGATATAGTAATAGTACGTCTTAGTGGTAAAGACGTTGTTCGTCACAAGTTGGTTCAAGCAATTATAAACGCATACGAGAAATCCGAAGAACAGAGGAAATTCAATGACTAATGTTAATTTTTCTAATCGCCAGAGAAAAGCGGTTATAACAGACGATATAAAAAAACTTGTCATTTCGGCAATAACTGCTTCGCTTGAAGTTGAAGGCTTTGCTAAAAATGCAGAGGTTAATGTTACATTTGTCAGCGACAGAAAAATTAAAGAAATCAATAAAAATTTTAGAAACATCAATAGTTCTACCGATGTTTTGTCTTTTCCTCTGTCTGATAACGGTATTTACGATATAAATCCCGAAAATGAATGTGCAATGCTGGGCGACATTATTATTTCGGTTGAACACGCTGTTAAGCAAGCCGAAGTTTACGGACACAGTATTCAGCGAGAAATTGCATACTTAACGGTTCATTCGGTATTTCACTTGCTTGGATATGACCATATTGACGAAGCAGAGCAGAAGAAAATTATGCGAGAAAAAGAAGAAGAAGCCCTTTCAAAAATTGGACTTCATATAATTTAGGACGGTATTTTATGAATAAAACTTATTCGGCATTTATTGCGATTGTAGGACGGCCAAATGTTGGCAAATCTTCTATAATAAATACACTTTTAGGACAAAAGGTTGCTATTGTTTCGGATAAGGCACAAACAACACGCACAAGAATTATGGGTGTGCTTACTAAGGACGAAAATCAATTTGTTTTTGTTGATACCCCCGGTTTTCATAAGCCGAGAAATAAACTCGGAGAGAATATGGTTAAAGCGGTCGGTAATGGTCTTTCCGATGTTGATGCGGTTATGTTAGTGGTTGAGGCCGCCCCTAAATTTACATTTAATAAAGACAACCTTCCTGCTGCCGAACTAGAACTAATAAGCGAAATTAAGCGTAGAAACTTAAAATGTTTACTTGTTATAAACAAGGTGGACTTGCTGTCCGATAAAGAAGAATTGTTTGAAATTATTACGGCATATAACAGTCTTTATAATTTTGAAAGTATAATTCCGGTTTCCGCTCTTAAAAATGACGGTATTGATATTATTTTAAAAGAAGTTTCTGCATTTTTAAAGGAATCTGTTCACTATTTTGGAAGCGATGATATTACCGACCAGGGTGAAAAAACAATGGTCGCTGAAATGATTCGTGAAAAATTGCTTCGTGCGTTAGACAAGGAAGTTCCTCACGGTATAGCGGTTGACATTGAACGCTTTTATGAGCGTGATACTGCCGATGGTGAGCCTATTCTGGAAGTCGAAGCAACAATTTATTGTGAAAAAGATTCTCACAAAGGTATAGTTATTGGCAAAAACGGCACAATGCTTAAGAAAATAGGCATTAGGTCGAGAAAAGATATTGAAGAATTTTTTGGAATTAGAGCGTCGGTTAAACTTTGGGTAAAGGTAAAAGAAGACTGGCGTAACAGACAAGGTTTAATTCATACCTTTGGTCTTGACTGATTTTTCCTTTTATAAAAACTTGGCCCCGTGCGATACTAATATTACAGCAGGGGGTGACGTTTTGATTCAGGATGAATACTGGAATAAATTTGTTAATGACGGAAAAGTTGAATCATATTTAAATTATAGAGAACATTTAAAAACACAAGGCAGTGTATATGATGGAACAAACTCTATTTACGATAGACGGACTGATAATTCGGGAGCAACAAATAGGTGACAGTGATAAACTTGTCACCGTTTTGTCGCGTAATAACGGTGTTATATCTGCCTATGCGAGCGGGGCTAAAAGCATTAAAAGCAAAAGAAATGCCGCAACCTCTTTTTTATCCTATTCTTCACTTACTTTAAAGAAAAAAGGCGATTCATATCGTATTACAGAAGCCTGTTCAATAGAGGTTTTTTTTGACACAGGAAATGATATTGAGGCATTCTCTCTCGCACAATATTTCTGTGAACTTGCACTATACCATGCTCCGTCTGATGAAACGAGCGAAACTGTTCTTCGCCTTTTTTTAAATGCATTTTATTATTTAACTAAGAAAAAAAGGAATATTCATTTGATTAAGGCTATAGTAGAACTTAAACTGTTGTCGCTGATTGGGTATATGCCCGACCTTGTAGCCTGTAAAAAATGTCTTAAATACCAAAATGACTTAATGTATTTCGATACGACAGAAGGTGCTCTTTACTGCTCTGACTGTGTCCCGTATGATAAAAGTTTCGCCCTTATTAATTCAACTTTAATAATGGCTATGAGGCATATTATTTATTCTGATTTTCAGAAACTCTTTGCTTTTACTTTGCCTGATGAAGCAGCCTATGCTCTTTCACAGATTACTCAGAAGTATTTTGTAAATAAAACCGAGCGTAACTATAAAACCCTACAGTTTTTCAACTCTTTGTTTTAAGGAAATACATATATGTACGAATTTGAAAAATATTATAATTCACTAGAACTTATCTCTGTTCTAAAACTTTTATCCGAAGAGGCAAGTATGAATTCTGCAAAAGATGCCGCAATGAAGTTGCGTCCTTTTCCTGATTATCATACTGTTTTAAACGAACTTAAAAAAACAGATGAGGCGTATATTCTCTCAGCAAAGTATGCAACGCCCTCTTTCGGCAATCCCGTCGAACCCGGACCGCTTCTCACAAAATGTGAAGTCGGTTCTGTTTTAACAATGGGTGAACTTCTCTCGGTATATGACTGTCTAAGAATTATAAGAAATGTTAAGGAATGGCGTAATAATATTTCAGAGAATGCAGTTGTTACGCTTAATGAACTTTTCCAAACCCTTTCGCCAAATAAGTATATTGAAGACATAATTACCTCTGCGATTAAAAGTCCCGAAGAGATGTATGATAATGCATCAGTTTCTCTTGCCGATATCCGCCGTAAAATTCGTAAGGAATCTTCGTCAATTAAAGACAAACTTGATTCAATAGTTAAAAATCATGGTAAAGCCAAATATCTTCAAGAAGCAATTGTAACCCAGCGTGACGGAAGATATGTTGTACCTGTTAAAGCTGAATGTAAAAATGAAGTTCCGGGAATTGTTCATGATACTTCATCTTCCGGCTCAACCTTATTTATAGAGCCTATGTCTGTTGTAGAGTCAAACAATGAACTTCGTGTGCTTTTCTCAAAAGAAAGAGAAGAAATTGAGCGAATTCTTGCAGAACTATCTTTAAAGGTTTCTGAATTTGCTGACATAATAAGAACTTCTTATACTGCTTTGTGTGAACTAAATCTGATTTTCGCCAAGGCCAATCTTGCTTATAAAATGAAAGCAACAATGCCAAAAATGAATTGTAGCGGAAGGATTGTACTTAAAGAAGCAAGGCACCCGCTTATTGACAGACAAAATGTTGTTCCAATTTCGGTTTCGCTTGGAGTAGATTTTGATACGCTCGTTATAACGGGTCCAAATACGGGCGGAAAGACGGTTACTCTTAAAACTATAGGTCTACTCACTTTAATGTCAATGTGCGGTTTGCTTATTCCCGTAAATGACGGAAGTGAAATTTCTTTTTTTGAACGAATCCTTGTTGATATAGGCGATGAACAAAGTATAGAACAGTCTTTGTCTACATTTTCATCACATATGGTCAACATTATTAAAATTCTCGAAGAATCGGTTAATAACAGTTTAGTTCTTCTTGATGAACTTGGCGGTGGAACCGACCCCGTTGAAGGTGCAGCACTTGCTAAAGCAATCCTTATTTTTCTTTCCAATAACGGTTCAAAAACTGTTGCTACTACACACTATCCTGAACTTAAGAGTTATGCAATCGACTCAAAAGGGGTTGAAAATGCTTCGTGTGAGTTTGATATAAAAACCTTAAAGCCAACCTACAAACTGCTTGTTGGTGTACCTGGTCGTTCAAATGCGTTTGTTATTTCCAAAAAACTCGGTATACCTGAGGAAATTATCTCCATGGCAGATACATTTATTGCTGACGATGAGCGACAACTTGACAGGGTAACAAAAGCCCTTGAACTTGCCCGTTTAGAACTTGATAAGGAGCGTTCATGTGCTGCGTCTGACAGGCTTAAGGCAGAAAAGATATTTGCGGATGCTCAAAAAGCGCTTTTTGAAGCCAATATAAAGAAAGAAGCAATCCTTGAAAAAGCAAAGAACGATGCGTCCTATATAGTTGATAACGCCCGATACAAATCTAATACTCTTATATCAGAACTGGAAGATATTAAGAAAAAATTTAATTCTGATAACGCGGCTGAACTATACGGAAAAGCAATTAAAAACAGCAAAAATGTGATAGATGGTATTGTAAGCGAAGCGGACCCGGTCAGAGTTTTAGATAGCGATAACTATACACTGCCGAGAGAACTTGTTTCAGGAGATTTGGTTGTTGTCCGTGACCTTAATAAAGAAGCAACAGTAGAACAAATTTCAAAGGACGGAAAAAGAGTTTTTGTTTCAATCGGTGGACTTAAAAGTTGGACAGATGTAAACAATCTAAAACTCTGTGAATCCCCGAAAAAGACAAAAGAACAGCCGAAAACGCGGAGAGTCACAGGCGTTAAATCAAGAGCAGAGCGAGATGCCAGATATGAATTTGATATACGAGGTATGACGGTTGACGAAGGAATAATTGAACTTGACCGCTATATTGACGGCGCTGTCCTTGCAGGCATACCGAGCGTTACTATTATCCACGGTAAAGGTACAGGTGCCCTCAGAAAAGCCACTCACGAATACTTAAAGGCTAATAAAAACATTATTTCATTCAGGCTCGGAGTTTTCGGAGAAGGGGAAGCAGGCGTCACAATCGCAGAAATTAAGACATAAAAAAAGGCTCCGTTCGGAGCCTTTTTTAAATTACAAATCCGCCGTTTACGCCGAGAATTTGTCCTGTTATGTAGGATGCTTGTTCTGATGCAAGGAATAAGGCGGCCGAAGCAACATCATCGGTGGAGCCAATTCTTCCAAGTGGTGTTTCATCTATAATTGCGGTAACGTCCTCAATGGCGAGATTTTGGTTCATAGAAGTATCAATAAGTCCCGGTGTAATGCAGTTAACAGTAATTCCGCTTGGCCCAACCTCTTTTGCAAGGGCCTTTGTAAGACCTATAACACCCGCTTTAGCGGCAGAGTAGGCAACCTCACAAGATGCACCGACTTCACCCCACATTGACGAAATATTGATAATTGAACCTGATTTCTGGTTTATCATGTGGGGGAGGACCGCCTGACTACAGTTAAATACACCGGTTAGGTTCACCCCTATAATATCGTTCCATTCTTGTTCAGAAACATCTGTAATAACTGACTGATTAGATATACCGGCATTGTTAATCAGAACATCAATTCCTCCAAAGCGATATATTGCTTCCTTAATCATTAAATCAACTTCAAGGCGATTTTTAACGTTAGCCTTATATGCAATTACACTGTATCCGCTTTCTTTAAGCGACTTCTGAAGAAGAATAGCGGACTGGACCGATGAATTGTAGTTCATTATTACATTATATCCGCTTTCGGCAAAACGAATTGCCATGTTAGCGCCGATGCCTTTTGATGCTCCTGTGATTAAAACGGTCTTACTCATAAACATACCCCTTTTTATAAGTTTTGAACCATTATAACATAAAAAAGATTTTTTGAAAAGAGGGAAGTATAGCACAACTAATTGGGTTTACATAAATATTGAATCATATATATTGTATAGTTTACATAATGAGTAGACATAATGTTATATAAACGCAAAAATTTGGTTGACATAAAATTATTTTTGTAGTATAAATATATTTACACAGAAAGTTAAGGTGATTTTATGGCTGAATATAAGGTTGGTTTTATAGGAGCAGGTAATATTGCTACTGCTATATTCAGCGGAATTATCGGCTCAGGTTACATAAAACCTGAAAATGTTATTGTTTTTGACAGTATTTCTGAAAAAACTAGTACTTTTGCTTTAAAAGGTGCAAAGGTCGGTTTATCTGCGGTTGATGTGACAAAACAAAGTGATTTTGTCTTTTTAACTGTTAAACCGCAAATTTATGCTCAGATTATTGATTCAATTAAATCGGTTTCTGATGACACTTGCTTTATCGATGTTGCTGCAGGTATCAGCATATCCTACATAAAAGAACTCTTAGGCTACAATGCTCCCGTTATACGCGTTATGCCTAATACACCTTTAATGTACGGGCTTGGTGCTTCGGCACTAGTTAAGGAGGACCCCGTAACCGATGAACAGTTTTCTTTTGTTCGCGGATGTTTTGAGAGCAGCGGAGTAACCTGTGTTGTTAAGGAAGAACTTATCGATATAATTACTGCTGTAAGCGGCAGTGCACCTGCTTATATTATGAGAGTAATGAAAACTTTTATCGATTTTGCGGTAGGTCAGGGTATGAATAGTGAGGACGCAGAAAAAATGATTTTGAGCGTCTTTTCTGGAACGGCAAAAATGGTCGAATGTGACCCGAGAACTATTGATGAACTTATCAGGATGGTCACTTCGCCTAAAGGCACTACCGAGGCGGGTCTTTCTTCCCTTGATGCCAATATGTTTGACAACGTGCTGGAAGACTGTCTAAAGTCTACCGTCAAAAGAGCGAAAGAACTTTCGAAATAAGAATACTCGTCCTTTTTTAAGCATAGAATGTATAAAAAACAATGGAGGACATTCTATGCAAAGGAAGAAAAATAATTTCACGTTCAATATTAGCGGTTTTCGTCCGTATTTACCGTTTGTTATTTTTACGTTAATTTTTGTTTTAGGCGTTTTTTTAGGTAGTATTCTTGTATGTAGACTTGACTCGCTTTATTCTATGAGTTCCGACAAACTTACTGAACTTATTTCAGTAAAATCAAGTTCAGATTTTGGTTTGATGTTTAAAAACTCGCTTTTATCTATTTTACCTTTTTATTTTTTACTTTTTATTTGCGGCACATCAGTAATCGGAACTGCTACAACGCCCGTCATACTGTTGTATAAAGGTTTTTCTTACGGATGTTTTTCCGGTCTGCTCTACTTTACATATAGACTTGAAGGAATAATGTTCTCGGCTTTGATATTACTTCCTCAAACCTTGATTACTGTTTTCGGATTGTTGCTTCTTGCGAAAGAATCGTTTGCTTTTTCCTATCTTTTAGGCGGTATTTGCATTAAAGCGAATAAACCTATAAATATATATTCAGATTTTAAAAAGTATTGTATAAACAGTGGTCTGTGTTTGATTACAGGATTTCTTGCAATCGCTTTCGACCTCGGTATGTCATCGCTTTTTATAGGATACTTTAATTTTTAAATAAAGGAAAGTTAATGTTAAAATGCAGGATTTCATTTCGTCTTTTGAAAACTATTTGACAAATGAAAAGAAAAGTTCTAAAAACACGCTCGATTCTTATCTCAGAGATATCGGGCAGTTTTCGACATACTGTAAAATAAATAGCATCACCGATTTATCACAAGTGGATACCTCTGTTATAGAGCGTTATTTTGAATATCTCTCGGTTTTGGGCAAATCTCAGTGTACAATAACCCGAGTTGCTGCCTCTCTTCGCTGTTATTTCACATTCCTTAACAAAAATGATTTATGTGGAGTTAACCCTTCTATTAAGGTTAAAAAATCTGTTTCAGATAAAAAACTACCCGAAATATTGACCGGTAAAGAAGTACTTGACCTTTTAGCACAGCCTTCGGGTTCTGATTATAAAAGTATTCGTGACAAAGCAATGCTTGAACTGCTTTATGCAACCGGAATCAAGGTTTCAGAACTGATTGATGTAAAATTGTCTGATATCAATCTTCAAATCGGAATTTTATCTATTAACAGCACTAAAAATGAACGGATTATACCGATTTATCCTGCCGCTGTAAAAACCTTGCAAACATACATATATAACGTCAGACCTGCAATTATCAGCGATATTTCTGAAGAACGTTTATTTACAAATATGAGCGGCGAACCCCTTTCAAGACAGGGGTTTTGGAAAATTGTTAAGTATTATGCCCAAAAAACAAAAATTAAAAAGGAAATAACTCCGCATACATTAAGGCATTCATTTGCAGCACATCTTCTTGAAAACGGTGCAAATCTTATGGATATAAAAGAAATGCTTGGACATGCTGATATTTCAACTACTCAGATTTATGCTCAACTGATGAAAAATAAATACACTCAAGACTACAATAAATTTCACCCATTGGCAAGATAAATACCGCTTAATGCATAGCATATAGGCGGTATTTTTATTTTTAAGTTTTGCTCTTTTTGTTGACTTTTTCGGCAATATAAGTTATAATTTAGGAAATCATCACTTTAGCGTGATAAATTGGAGGATAATTATGAAGAAATTATTAGCAGTACTACTTGTTGCAGCAATGCTTGTGACCGCTCTTGTCGGTTGCGCGAATAAATCTCCCGAAAACGACCTTGCTAACATTAAAAAGGCAGGAAAAATTGTTGTTGGTATTACCGATTATGAACCTATGGACTATAAAGTTGACGGTGAATGGACCGGATTCGATGCTGAATTTGCCCGTCTTGTTGCTGAGAAAATTGGCGTTGATGTTGAATTTATCGAGATTGATTGGGACAATAAGTTCTTTGAACTTGAATCAGGTGCCATTGACTGCATTTGGAACGGTATGACCCTTACAGATGATGTAAAGTTAAACACCAGTTATTCAACTCCTTATGTTAAAAATGCTCAGGTTGTTGTTATGCCTTCTGATAAGATTGCAAACTATCCCGACTTTGAAAGCATGAAGGACCTCAAATTTGCCGTAGAAAAAGGTTCCGCAGGAGATAAGGAACTCATAGCCCGTGGTGCTAAAAATGTCGTACAGGTTGATTATCAGTCAACTGCACTTATGGAAGTTGCTTCCGGTACTGCAGATGCTTGTGTAATTGATATTACAATGGCTAATGCTATGACCGGCGAGGGAACAAGTTATGCTAACTTCGGTTATGATGTTGAACTCTCTTCTGAAGTTTATGTTATCGGCTTTAGAAAGAACTCAAGTCTTACTGATAAAGTAGATGAAATTATTGACGAGCTTAACAGTGCGGGAACTCTTACGAAACTCGCTGAAAAATATGAACTTACTTTAGCATTCTAATTTAATTTTATACTGTTCAGAGGCTCTATATTTTAGGGCCTCTGTTAGTATCTGTTGAAAGGTTTATTATGTTTGTTACGGTTACGCTGGAACTCTTAACAGGTTTTCTGGAAACATTTAAAATTTTTGCTTTAACCCTGCTTTTTGCTCTGCCTCTCGGTTTAATTATAAGTTTCGGTTCTATGAGCAAATTTACGCCAATTAAAGCGGTTTGCAAGGTTTTTGTCTGGATTATTCGCGGCACACCGCTTATGCTTCAATTGATTGTGGTATTCTACGGTCCGGGTTTAATTTTTGGACTCCCTGCACTTGAACGATTTACTGCGGTTATAGTTACATTCGTAATTAACTACGCTTGTTATTTTAGCGAAATTTACAGAGGCGGAATAGAAAGCATTTCTAAAGGTCAATATGAAGCAGGTCAAGTGCTGGGAATGACCAGAACGCAGGTTTTCTTTAAGGTTGTTCTTCTTCAGGTTGTTAAGAGAATTGTTCCGCCTATGAGTAATGAAATTATTACTCTTGTTAAAGATACCTCGCTTGCACGTATTATTGCTGTATATGAAATTATATGGATGGCTCAGTCTTTCATTAAAAGTGACGGTCTTATTTGGCCCCTTTTCTATACTGCCGCATTCTATCTGCTGTTCTGCGGAGTTCTTACCTTGCTATTTGGTTATATCGAGAAGAAACTTGACTATTTCAGAGGTTAATTATGAGTTTATTGCAAGTAAAAAATATAAAGAAAAGTTTTGGTAAGACCGAAGTTCTTAAAAATGTTTCTTTTTCGCAAGAAGAGGGAACTGTTTTGTCAATCATTGGTTCTTCCGGAAGTGGTAAAACAACGCTTCTTCGTTGCATTACCGGGCTTGAAACGGCAGATATAGGTTATATAAGCGTAGGCGACCGAGTTCTTTTCGATTCTAATTTGAAGATTAAACTTTCAAAAGAAGAAAAAAGAGAAAATCAACTTACAACAGGACTTGTTTTCCAGTCATTTAATCTCTTTCCTCAATATAATGTTCTTGACAATGTGTTATTGGCACCAAAACTTGATTTAAATAAGAAGTTAAAAAAGAGTAAAGCGTCTTCAGAGGAAAGAAAGTCTGCACTTGAAACCTTGAAAAATGAAGCAATTTCTGTTATTGAAAGCGTTGGCCTTGGCGATAAACTTGAAAACTATCCTTGCGAACTTTCAGGCGGTCAGCAACAAAGAGTTGCAATTGCAAGAGCACTTATGCTTTCGCCTAAAATTCTTTGCTTTGATGAACCTACTTCTGCGCTTGACCCACAAATTACAGTAGAAGTACTTAAGGTTATCGCGAACCTTGCAAAGCAAGGAAGAACTATGATAATAGTCACTCACGAAATGGGCTTTGCGAAGGAAGTTTCAAACAGAGTAATCTATATGGACAACGGTTTGATTGCTGAAGAGGGTACGCCTGAAGAACTGTTTGATAACCCGAAAACTGAAAGTCTCCGTGCCTTTTTAAGTTCAATGCTTAAGATTTAACTAAAACTCCCGATTTTTTCGGGAGTTTTGTCATATATCAAACAGCGTCATAAAATATAGTGTAGGAAAATTGTTTGGAGATGAGCTATATGAAACATGTAGTCGTAACAGGTACAGTAACCTATGCTATCAGAGGCCGCGATATTTTGCGAAAAAAAGGCTTCAGAGCTACTGTTGAACGTAATAGTTCGGGCCTTGGTCGTCTAGGTTGCGGTTATGGAATAGTTGTTTACGGGGATATTTCTAAGGCTGTTGAAATTTTGAGGACTAATTCGATTAAAATTATTGAAGTTAATAAACTATAATTTAAAATGCACAGGATTGCCTGTGCATTTTTTTGGGGTGTGAATATGATATATCTAGATAACGCGGCTACTTCAGGCAAAAAACCGCGTTCGGTTATAAATGCAGTGAATTATGCCTTAAATAATTTGTCGGCAAATCCCGGAAGAGGAGGGTACGAAACTTCAAATAATGCCGCAATGGCTGTTTATGAATGTAGAAAAGCCGTTAAAGAATTTGTAAACGCTGAAAGTGAGAATAATGTCTGTTTTACAATGAACTGTACCCATGCTATAAATACTGTACTACAAGGAGTTTTAAAGGAAGGTGACCACATAATTACATCTTCACTTGAACACAATGCTGTAATAAGGCCTATCTTTAAACTTTTTCTCGAAAAAGGTGTTCGTTATTCAATTGCAACGGTTGAGAAAGATGATAATACCACTGTAAATAATTTCAAAAAACTTATAAGAAAGAACACTAAAATGATTATTATTACAGCCGCATCAAATGTTATTGGTAGAGCGTTGCCTCTTTATGAGATTGGACAACTTTGTAAAAGCCAAAATATATTGTTTGCAGTTGACGCAGCACAGGCTGCGGGTGTTCTTCCGATAGATATGAAAAGTATGAATATTGATTATCTCTGTATTGCTCCTCACAAGGGCTTTTATGCACCTATGGGTACGGGAATACTAGTTGCACAAAAAAAGATAGAAAACGTGATTATAACGGGCGGAACAGGAGTAAATTCACTTGAGATGAATCAGCCTGAAGAACTGCCTGAACGCATAGAGAGCGGAACTGTAAATTTGCCATGTATTGTTGGTATTAAGTCGGGTATAAAATTTGTACAAAACAAGAAACCCGAAGTTATTTATAAGCACGAAATGGATATATGTCAGCGTTTTTATGACCAACTGTTAAAAAATAATGTAAAAGTATATACGGAGCGACCTGAACTTTTTCGTTTTGCTCCTGTCATATCATTTAATTATAAAGGTTTTAACAGTATGCAAGTAGGTGAGTTTCTAGCAAAAAACGGAATTGCAGTTCGTTCGGGACTTCATTGTGCACCGCTTGCCCACAAACAGATTGAAACGGTTGAAACCGGTACAGTTAGAGTGGCACCTTCGGTCTTCAATATGCCTGATGATACAGACAAACTAATTTTTACACTAAAAAAACTAATTTAATTGTTGATTTGATAGATAATATATGTTAAAATATATTAGAATATAATTAGGAGGTAGCGCGTTGGAATTCATAACTTCTTTTTTTGATTCCTTATATGCTTTTTGGAATCAGTTGGTATATGCGGTAATGAATATCAATTTCTTTGATATTGTTGATATTATTTTGATTGCTTTCCTAATTTACAAGGCTATTGAATTCCTGCGTGATACCCGTTCAGGTCAACTTGTTAAAGGTATTGCTCTTTTAATTTTTGCCTTTCTTCTTGCTACCGCATTTGACCTTTCAACACTTAAATGGCTTTTAAGCAAGGTACTTGACTATGCAATTATAATTATTGCAATAATTTTCCAACCCGAAATCAGAAGACTTCTTGAGAAGGTTGGTCGTAGTAAATTTTCATTTTTTGGAAAACAACAAGCATATGATGAAGATACCGAGAGAATGAAGAGTTGTATTGATTCGGTTTGTTCTGCTGTTTCGGTTATGTCCGACAAGCGTATCGGCGCTCTTATCGTTTTTGAACGAAACACTATGCTTGGCGAGATTGCAAATACCGGAACGGTTCTTAATGCGGAAGTTTCTAACGAACTTATCGGTAACATTTTCTTCCCGAAATCTCCTTTGCATGATGGTGCTATAATAATCCGAGGCGGTCTTGTTTGTGCAGCAGGTTGTATTTTACCTCTTACCTCAAACAATAATATTAACTCGCAACTCGGTACAAGACATCGTGCTGCTATTGGCATGAGTGAGAATTCAGACGCTGTCGTTCTTGTGGTATCTGAAGAAACCGGTACAGTATCTCTTGCTGTTAACGGAACAATTAATCGAGATTACAATATGATGACCCTCAAAGAAGAACTATATCAAAAACTTCTGAATTCAGAGGCTAATAAGAAAAATTTATTTATGGATGTTCTATATAAATTTAAGAAAAAATGATAATAGGAGGCGATAATTTGAAGTTTTTTAAAGATTTTTCTCTCAGAAAACTTTTGTTTAATAAAAAGTTTGCAATAGGTCTTTCGCTTTTTGTCGCCTTCTTCTTTTGGCTTATAATTGCTATTGACCAAAGCCCTGAACGTGAGCGTACCATCAATAAAATTCAAATAGAGGTAGACACTTCATCAATCTGGGGAAACGAATCCTTAAAGGTAGTTGGTGATATTACAACTACCGCTTCGGTTACGGTGTACGGCCCTAACTATATTGTTAGTTCTCTTACGGCAGATGACATTTCGGTTAGTGCCGACCTTTCGAATGTCAAGGGCGCAAACACTTACGAATTATCTCTTGTGCCGTCAAGAAAAAATAATGACTCCGCCTATAATTTTGTCAGCATTTCTCCCGCAACCATAACTGTTGAACTCGACCATTATGAAACTAAGACGGTTGAAGCCGTACCGATAATTGAGGGATATGATAGAATTGATAGAGACGATTATCTCTACGAACCTATTTTTACTGATGGAAATCTTTCGGTTTTGTCGGTTGACATAAAGGGGTTCAGACAAGACCTCGAAAAACTCTCTAAGATAGAAGTTCGTGCCTCTACAGATGAACTGCTTACTGAGTCTAAAGTCTTTAGTGAACCCGAAGTTATTTTCCTTGATAAAGAAGGGAATATTCTTGAAAAAGATAAATATACCTTGCCCTATGACTCCATACCAATTGCTATGATGGTGTCAAAGGAAAAAACCTTAAATGTTGCCCCTGCTTACACAAATATGTGGAATCCCCAAATTGCTTCTGTTCTTAACAGTTGTTGGTCCACAGACACTAAATCGCTCACAATAAAAGGACCACCAACGGTTATTGATTCAATTTCTACCATCGAATACGTTAACCCAATCGACCTGTCGCAACTTTCTTCTTCTGATTCACAGAAAACCTTTGAACTTACTCCTAAACTTCAGGAAGGCATAACGATTTCTGATGCAGTTGACAAAGTTGTCTTCAAATATAATATGTCAAGGTTTTCAGTCAAGAACTTCTATATAACTAATTTTGCTCATGACGGAACTTTAAAACCGGGACTCTCTGTTTCCTATGACAAGCGTTATTCAGTTACTGTATGTGGACTTAAGAACACAATAAACTCTTTAAGCTCATCTGATTTGTATTTGTCACTTGACCTTTCTGATATGACAGATAACAACATTGGAACGAATACTGTGGCCGCTACGCTTAAATCAAATAAAAATGTTTCTGTGTGGATGGTCGGAAGTTGTGATGTCACAATTAAACTTTCAAAATAATACTTAAAGGGGTTTCTTTTGAAATCCCTTTTTAGCATTTTTATATTCACCTCATATACTGATATTGAGGTGAATATATGTCAGTAGTAATTTTTTTATTGATTCTTTTCTTTTCAATTGTTGGTTTGTGCGATATATTTCAAAGTGTCCGTCTGGCGTTACTGAAAACTAAAAATCGCAACAACAGAATTGTTTTTTGTATTCTTAAAGATGATTTTGCTGAACTTGATTTACGCTATGTTATTGAACAGTATAAATGGTCAGGAAAACAATTTGCCCATAAAATAGTTGCAATAAACCACCTTGAAGACAAAGAAGTGCTTGAGTGTTGCAGAGAACTTGCTGATAGTTACAACATCTCTATAATTGATGAAAGTCAGATACATACTTTTTTAAATACGGAGAATTGAATGATTAACGAAGAAATAAAAATTAATGGGTCGGTTGAAACCGTTACCTATAGAAACAAAGAAAATAGTTATACTGTTTTAAAATTAAAGACCGCCGAAGAAACGGTTGTAGTTACCGGAACTATGCCCGTTATCAATGAGGGTGACGCTGTAACTTTTTACGGTAATTATGTTATTCATTCTACATATGGACAGCAGTTTAAATCTACTTTTTGCGAAATTGCAGTTCCAACAACACAGGCTCAAATTCTAAAATATTTATCGGGCGGCGCTATTAAAGGCGTCGGCCCGGCTACAGCCTTAAAAATAGTTAAACAATTTAAGGAAGATACTTTTGATATAATTGAAAACTTTCCTTATAAGTTAACTGTTATTAAAGGTATATCAACAGAAAAAGCACAGTCAATTTCCGAACAGTTTAAACAGCAGTTCGGAATACGTGACATTATGATAACCCTATCTCGCTTTAATATATCACCTACAGAAGCAACCGATATTTTCAAGGTTCTTGGTACAAACAGTATTGAAATAATTAAACAAAACCCTTACGCCTTGTGCAGTGAGGGTATCGGATTTTCGTTTGAACGCACTGATGAGATTGCGGAAAATCTTGGTATTGATATGAGTGATACTAATAGGGTTACTGCAGGAATACTTTATGTTATGCGTTCAAATCTTTCAAACGGACATACCTGTTTGCCTAAAGATAAACTGTTAAGTGTTGCTCTAAAGTTACTTGGCGTAAGCACTGAAGCAATTGAACAAGGACTTAATATACTCGTTGATACGATGAGTGCGTTTGAATATGTTATTGATAAAACAGAGTATGTCTTTTTACCCGAATATGCTTTAGCAGAGGAATATATTAGCGGTCGCGTAAAAGCCGCTTTGAATAACAATATAAGTTTATACAACATTTCAGAGCAAGAACTTGACTTTGTTCAAAAAAGGCTTGGTATTAAGTTCGACCCTGTTCAGATTGCGGCCGTTAACGAAGCAATGAGAAACAGTTTCTTTATTCTGACAGGCGGACCGGGCACGGGTAAAACCACAACGCTTAATGCTATCCTTGAAATTTTCGATAACAGAAACTTAAGTATTGCTCTTGCTGCTCCTACAGGACGAGCCGCAAAGCGTATGACCGAACTTACGGGAAGAAGTGCATCTACACTCCATAGACTTCTAGAAATTGAGTGGAGAGACGGTACAACCCAAACATTTGCAAAAAATAAATCTAATCCGCTAGATTATGACGTTATAATTATTGATGAGATGTCAATGGTAGATGTGCAGTTATTCAGAGCATTACTTGAAGCAACTAGAATAAACACAAGAATTCTTTTGGTAGGTGACTGTGACCAACTTCCGAGCGTAGGTGCCGGAAATGTGCTTAATGATTTGATTGCTTCTGAAATAGTGCCATTTGTACGGCTTAAAAAGATATTCAGACAGGCAGCCGAAAGTTCAATAGTTACTTTTGCACATAGGATAATTAACGGACAAGTACCGACCGACTTCAAAAAGGCTAATGATTTCTTCTTCCTTAAGAGAAACGGCGTTAATTCAACCGTAAAAACAATTGTTGATTTATGCTCATCAAGATTGCCTACTGCCTACAATTTTGACCCGTTTAATGATATTCAGGTGTTATCTCCATCAAGAAAAAAAGAATGCGGAACAGTTAATATAAACGCTTTACTGCAGGACGAACTTAACCCCATCAAAGAAAACGGAATTGAACTTAACTTTAAAGGTAATTCGTTTAGAATTGGTGATAAAGTTATGCATATAAAGAACGATTATGACATTCTTTGGGTTAACGAACGAGGAGAATCAGGTTCAGGAATTTATAACGGGGATATTGGTTTTATTGAGGAGATTGATTTAAAAAATCGAACTCTAAAAGTACGATATGACGATAAAGTAGCAACATATTATGAAGAAAATTTAGGTCTACTTGAACTTGCTTATGCAATAACAGTACATAAGAGCCAAGGTTGCGAGTTTAAGTGTGTTGTTATACCGCTATATGATATCTCTGTGCTTTTGCGTTATCGCAACTTACTTTATACCGCAATAACAAGGGCTAAAAACCTTATCGTTCTTGTCGGCGATGTCGATATATTTGTTGATATGATTGAAAACGACCGTAAAACTTTACGATACACAGCATTAAAATATTTTTTAACCGGTAACAGATATGAATAGAATAATTGAAGCATTTCTTGATACTCTCTACCCGCCTAAATGTCCAATTTGCGACAAAGCATTGCTGTTTGATGATTATTGCGATAGATGTAGTGGACTTGTTCAGCCCATTAAAGACGAAACGTGTTTTAACTGTGGGATGAATGTGAAATTTTGTGAATGTTCAAGGTTTGTTTATCATTTTGACGGAATGGTTGCCCCTTATTATAACGACGGTTACGCACAAGAGGTTATTTATAATTATAAATTTAATAGAAAATTTACCTGTGTTTCGCTTGTTGGCGATGTTATGGCGAAAACCTCCGCCAATAAATTCGGCATAGAAAATATTGATATTATAACTTTTGTTCCTTCAAGTCTTTTTTCTAAGCGCCTTCGCGGATATAATCAAAGTGAACTTTTAGCAAAGCAGATTTCGCAAGTTTTGAATATTCAACTTGATTGCGATATTTTGAAAAAGCACAATAATGTAAAAACGCAGCACGATATTAAAAGCATTTCTGAAAGATTTAAAAATGTCAGAGATTCATACTACTTTGTTAAGAAAATACAAAATAAAAATGTGTTGCTTGTTGATGATATAAAGACTTCGGGTGCAACCCTCGATGAATGCGCAAGACAACTTAAGTTTGCTGGTGCAAATAAGGTGTATTGCGTTACTGCTCTTGTTTCAAAAGGATATAATGAAAAAGCCGACAATTCTGCTTGAAATAATCGCGTATCTTGTTTATAATAAAAGTGGTGATTAAATGTCTGTTGATATTGCAATTGATTTAGGAACTTCAAAAACCGTAATTTACGGCAACTCAAGAATAATACTTGAAGAGGCGACAATGGTTACAGTCGATGCAGAAAGTTATGAGCCCATTTTCTTTGGCGAAAAGGCAAAAGAATCTATGGGTAGAACTCCTGAAACTCTCTTATGTGTTCAGCCTATTGAGCACGGCGCTATTGCCGACTATGATGTTGCTTTAGAAATGATGTCTAAATATATGCTCGACGCTTTTGGAAATAAAATTATACGTCCAAGAGTTATAGCCTGTTTACCAACCGGTCTTACAGAACTTCAGCACAGATTTATGGGAAAGGTAATAGAAGAAAGCGGAGGCCGAAATGTTACCGTTATTGCTAGTCCTCTTGCGGTAGCGCTCGGTGTAGGTGTCGACTTTTCACAGGCAAAAGGTGCTATGGTTGTTGACCTTGGAGCAGGTGTTACTGATATTGCTTCAATTTCTATGGGCGGTATAGTTCAGTGCGATAGTTTTAAGGTTGCCTCTAACGATTTTGATGATGCGATAATTAAATTTGTTAGACGTAATTTTAACATTGAAATTGGTCCGCTTACTGCCGAACTGATTAAAAAGCGCGTTGGTACAGTTGTTCAACGACCTGTTGAAATTACTATGATTGCAAGAGGAAAGAATCTTCGCACAGGTTTGCCCGAAACCTTTGAAATTACTTCGGGTCAGGTTTATGAAACTGTTTTCGATATTGCGGTAACAATTTCTAATGCGGTTCGCAAGGTTCTTGAAAAGACCGACCCTGATGTTGTTGCCGATATTATGGAAAACGGAATACATTTAACCGGAGGCGGTTCTCTTATATATGGAATGGCACAGTTTTTGGAGGAATTTATAGGCACAAAAATAATTCATTCTACAGACCCTTCCCATAGTATAATTAAGGGTGCAGCCCTGGCTCTTAAAAACCCAAGTCTACTTAAGGATATTGATTATCAGGTTCGTTCAATGAAAGAATTAATAATTGAATAAAAAAACCTTGACTTTTTTTCTTAATCGTGTATAATGTATTAGAAAACAAAGAAGAGCTTAACCGTTCTCACCCTAAAGGTTTACTGAAAGGGTTAATAAATCAATATACTTTTTTGTGTTATTGTGATTTATTGCGGACGGTTTTTGCCGTCCGTTTTGTTTTATTATTTGGAGGTGTTAATTATCAGCGCAAAAGATATTCCTATTAACGAACAAATTACTTTTAAAGAGGTTAGAGTTATTGATGCCGACGGCTCTCAACTTGGAATCCTTCCAATAAAAGATGCACTTGAAGCAGCCTACTCAAAAGACCTTGACCTTGTAAATGTTTCGCCTAATGCGAATCCGCCCGTATGTAAAATTATGGATTACGGTAAATATCGTTTTGATATTGCAAAACGCGAAAAAGAAGCAAGAAAGAATCAAAAGGTAATTGAAACCAAGGAAATCCGTCTTGGCCTCAGTATTGACAAACATGACTTTGAAACCAAAGGAAACCATGCAATTCAGTTTCTTAAATCAGGTAACAAACTTAAGGTTTCTATTAGATTCCGCGGCCGCGAACTTGGTCATCCCGAAATCGGACTTGAAATTATGTCACGTTTTGCTGAATACTGTCAGGAATACGCTGTAATCGAAAAACCTGCAAAAATGGAGAGCCGTAACATGCTTATGTTCCTTGCTCCCAAGCCAACAAAGTAATTAAAATTCTTAAGGAGGATTTAAAATGCCCAAAATCAAAACTCATAGCGGTGCAAAGAAGCGTTTTAAACTTACTAAAACAGGACAAGTTAAACGTGCACACGCATTCAAATCACACATTCTTAATAAGAAGACCACTAAACGTAAAAGAAATCTTCGCAAGACTGTTGTTGCTGACGTAACCAATGTAGCAAAAGTCAAGAAAATGATTCCTTACAAATAATCTAAGTACAAGGAGGTTATATAAATGGCACGAGTAAAAGGTGCGTTATCAACACGCAAGAGAAGAAATAAAGTATTAAAACTTGCTAAGGGCTATTTTGGCGCAAAATCCAAGCTCTTTAAAACAGCTAAAGAGGCTGTAATGAAATCTGGAAATTATGCTTATGTTGGACGTAAGCAGAAAAAGAGAGACTTCCGTCGTCTTTGGATTACCCGTATTTCTGCTGCTGCAAAAATCAACGGTATGAATTATTCTACCTTTATGAACGGTTTAAAGAAGGCTGGAATTGCCGTAAACCGTAAGATGCTTGCTGAACTTGCAGTTAATGACCCCGCAGGTTTTGCTACACTTGCTAAGGCTTCGAAGAAGGCATTAGATAAATAGTCTTTTAATATGACCGAGGAAAACCTCGGTCGTATTTTTATTTAATGGAGAAGGAAAAAGATGGAATTTAGAAGGATTACAAGCAAAGAAAATGATGTAATTAAATATGTTTCCCAACTTCAAAAATCTTCAGCCAAGAGAAGAGAATGGGGTTGTTTTGTGCTTGAGGGCTTAAGAATTTGTAACGACGCAGTTCAAAATAACTATGATATTGAAGCACTTATTGTTTCAGATACTGCATATGAAAAACACTTTAAAAGCGTTAAAGCAATTTCAGAAAAATCCAAAAAGAGTTTTATTCTTCCCGACGCTCTTTTTAAAAAAGTATCTGACACCGTGAATCCTCAAGGGGTTTTATGTATTAGCAAATTCAGTTCATATTCTGCAAGTGAACTAGACCCTCGTGGAAGGTATATTGCCCTTGAGAATCTGCAAGACCCGTCAAACTTGGGCGCAATTTCAAGAACGGCAGAGGCTTTTGGAATAAATGGAATAATTTTACAGGGAGGTTGCGACCCGTATAGTCCAAAATCGCTACGCGCCTCTATGGGAGCGCTTGTAAGAATTCCTATTTACCAAACTGAGAATATGTTTGAACTTTTCCGAACATTAAATTTAAGGTCATACGCTGCTGTTGTTCACTCAGAAGCACAATCTCTTGAAAAAGTAACTTTTAGTCAAGGCTGTGTAGTTATAGTTGGTAATGAAGCCAACGGACTAACAAATGAAACTATAAATAACAGCGATGTTAAGGTCACAATTTCTATGAAAGGCAACGCTGAATCGCTTAATGCTGCTGTTGCTGCCTCATTAATTATGTGGGAGATGTCTAAATGATAAAATATTGGGTATGGCTTTCAAATTGTTTAGATGCGGGTTCTTCTCATTTAAAACCGCTTTTAGAACGCTATAAGTCTCCACTGACTGTATATAAAACGCCAATAAGCGAACTTCAATCATCGTATCTTTTAAGTGCAAATGAACTTAAAAGATTTAACAATAAAAGTCTTGATAAAACATATCGCATTATGAAAGAATGTGATGAAACAAAGATTACAATCATATCTTTTGATGATAATAGATATCCACAACTACTTAAAGAAATTTCTAATCCGCCTGCCTGTCTTTATGTTAAGGGAAAACTTGAAGATATAAACAACCTTCCAATAGTATGCCTTGTAGGTAAAAGAGAGGCAAGTGACTTTGGAATTAAATCTGCCTGGTCTCTTTCCGCAAGACTGACTTTAGGAGGAATTCTTGTTTTAAGTGGCGGAGCACTCGGTGTAGATGCTGCATCTCACGAAGGTGCACTTGCGGTGGGCGGTAAAACAGTTGCCGTTTTACCTTGCGGAATTAATTATCCATACCTTAAAACAAATGAATTTCTCCGCAAAACCATTGCCGATAACGGCTGTTTAATTAGTGAACTACCGCCAAGTACACCGCTCTACAGAAATGCTTTTCAACTTCGAAACCGTCTGTTGTCGGGTATTTCACGTGGTATTGTTGTAATTGAAGCAGCAAAAATAAGCGGAGCACTGATTACTGCCCGACATGCACTTGAACAGGGCAGAGATGTTTTTGCGGTTCCTGGTCGTCCTAACGACCCAAATTATCAAGGGTCAAACGCTCTTTTAAAAGACGGAGCAAAACCGGTTTTCACCGCTGAAGATGTTTTTTCTGAATATGAAGTGGAATTTGCAAATATAATTGATGTTCAGCGTGCTATGAAAGAAAACCTGACAAAACTTTATAGAAGTCTGAATAGTAGTAAATTCTTCCACAGAGAACCTGTTATTACTCAAAATTCTACAGTTTTAGAGGATTCAAATAAAAAAATTAAGAAAAATATTGATGAAAGTCTTCCAAAAACAATAAAAATAGTATATAATTGTATAGATACAGAGTTATTTACTGTTGATGATTTATTAGTTTCGGGTTTGCCTTTTGAAGAAATTCTTGCCGCGGTTACGCAACTTGAACTGTACGGATATATTAAGGCAATTCCCGGAGGAAGATATTCTATAATATTTTAAGGAGACGACAGCCTTGTCTAAATTAGTAATTGTTGAGTCACCGTCAAAAATTAAAACGGTTAAAAAAACCTTAGGCACTGATTATACTGTAATGGCATCAAAAGGCCATGTTAGAGATTTACCTAAATCTCAACTTGGTGTTGATATTGAACACGGCTTTGCACCTAAATATATCAATATGCAGGATAAAAAAGACCTTATTAAAGAACTTCAGTTAGCGGCCGCAAATAGTGACGCTGTTTATCTTGCTACCGACCCGGACCGTGAAGGAGAGGCTATTTCGTGGCACTTGGCTCAACTTTTGGCATTAAATCTTAATGATGCCAACAGGGTCACCTTTAACGAAATTACCGAAAGCGGTATTAAGGCGGGAATGACTTCACCCAGAAAGATTGATATGAATCTTGTAAACGCACAACAAGCCCGTCGAGTTCTCGACAGAATTGTTGGTTACAACCTTAGTCCTTTCCTTTGGAAAAAGGTTAAAAGCGGACTTTCCGCTGGACGTGTTCAAACAGTTGCACTGCGTCTTATAGTTGATAGGGAAAAGGAAATCAACGCTTTTGTTCCTGTCGAATACTGGACACTCGATGCGAAACTAACTGCAAACAGAAAGACTTTTACTGCAGCCTTCTACGGAAGCAGTAACGGGACAAAAATTGAACTTTCAAACCAACAACACGCCGAAAAAATCGTCGGCGAACTCGAGAATGCGGTTTATACTGTCAGCAAACTGAAGAAGGGTATCAGAAATAAACAGCCTGCTGCTCCTTTTATTACCGCTACACTACAACAAGAAGCATCGCGTAAACTTGGCTTTACAGGTCAAAAAACAATGCGTATTGCTCAATCTCTTTATGAGGGTGTTGATATTGCCGGTGTTGGTTCAACGGGTCTTATAACCTATATGCGAACCGACTCACTTAGAATTTCTGATGATGCAAGAAATGCCGGAAACAAATATATTCTGTCAAAATACGGTGAAAAATACCTTCCAAAATCGCCCCGTGTTTATAAATCAAAAGCCAATATTCAGGACGCTCACGAGGCCATACGTCCTACTAATGTTAATTTGACGCCTGACTCGGTAAGAGCAAGTCTCACCTCAGACCAGTATAAACTTTATAAACTTGTTTGGGAACGTTTCATTGCTTCATTAATGGCTAATTGTGTACAAGATACTGTTAATGTTGATATTACGTCAAACGGATATCTATTTAAGACAAGCGGATATTCGGTTAAATTTGACGGATATACTGTTCTTTACGAAGAGGGCAAGGATGATGATTCATCTGACATAACATCTCTTCCCGAAATGCGAGAAGGCGATTTGCTCAAACTTAAATCTCTTGCTCCAAATCAGCATTTTACACAACCGCCTTCAAGATATACTGAACCTACACTTATTCAGGCTCTTAAAGATAACGGAATTGGACGTCCTTCAACCTATGCTCCAATTATTTCGGTTATTCAACAGCGTGAATATATTGAAAAAGAAAAGAAGTCGTTTAAACCTACTTCTCTGGGTATAGTTGTATCTGACCTTCTTGTCGAACACTTCAAGAAAATAATGGATGTTAAATTTACCGCCGGAATGGAAAATAATCTTGACAGTATTGGTTCCGGAGAACTTGTATGGAATGAGATTATTGATGATTTTTACAACGATTTCAGTATTTCTCTTAAGAAAGCCGAAAGCAATCTTACAGGAAAAAGAATCAAAATCCCTGTAGTTGAAACCGAAACTGTTTGTGATAAATGCGGAAGAAAAATGGTAGTTAAATCAAGCCGTTTTGGAAAATTCCTTGCTTGTCCGGGTTATCCAGAATGTAAAAACACAAAACCTGTTCCCGAGGACGAAATAAAAACACCCTGTCCAAAATGTGGTTCAAAACTTATAAAAAGAAATTCCAAAAAAACCGGTAAAAAGTTCTACGGTTGTAGCAATTATCCTGCTTGTGATTTTGCTGCACCAAATGTTCCAACCGGAGATGTGTGTCCCGAATGCGGAGGATTTATTCTGTCGGGACTTCGCGGCCGAAAGTATTGTATGAACAGCGAATGTCCTACCAGAAAGAAAGTAGAGAAGAAATAATATTAAATGAGTGAAGTTATAGTTATCGGCGCCGGTTTAGCAGGTTGTGAGGCTGCACTTCGTATTGCAAGTTCTGGCATTAAAGTAAAACTTTATGAAATGAAGCCTAACAAAAAAAGCCCTGCCCATAAATTAGATTCATACGCAGAACTGGTTTGCTCAAATTCGCTTAAAGCTGACCGACTTTCAACCGCTTCGGGTCTTCTTAAGGCGGAAATGCGTTATTTTAATTCAGTCTGTCTTGAGGCAGCGTCTCATTGTTCGGTAGCAGCAGGAGGCGCTTTAGCGGTTGACCGTAACGCCTTTTCTCAGTATATTACTCAAAAACTGACTGATAACGAAAACATTGAAATAATAAACGAAACAATTTCAGAAATCCCCTTAGGTTCTCCGTGCATTATTGCTACGGGTCCTTTAACAGATGATGACCTTGCCTTAAATATTCAAAAAATATGCGGAACCGAAAACTTAAGTTTTTATGACGCTGCAGCGCCAATAATTACTGTAGAAAGTATTGATATGTCAATCGCTTTTAAGGCTTCCCGATATGATAAAGGCGATGCAGATTATATCAACTGTCCTATGAGTAAAGAAGAGTACGAATTGTTTTATAATGAACTGGTTTCTGCTCAAACTGCCGAAATTCACGCTTTCGATAAGCGAATTAATGTTTATGAGGGTTGTATGCCTATTGAGGTTTTGGCAAAACGCGGAGAAGATTCAATTCGTTTCGGTCCTCTAAAGCCTGTAGGTCTTCGTGACCCAAGAACAAATTGTCGTCCTTGGGCTGTTGTTCAACTCAGAAGTGAAAACCGCGAATGTTCTTTATATAATTTAGTTGGCTTTCAAACTAATCTTAAGTTTCAAGAACAAAAGAGAGTTTTTTCACTTATACCCGGTCTTGCTAATGCTGAATTTGTTAGGTACGGCGTTATGCATAGGAATTCTTTTATTGATTCGCCAAAACTACTAAATAAGAACTTGTCCTTGAAGACAAATCCAAATGTCTTCTTTGCCGGACAAATAACCGGGGTAGAGGGTTATATGGAATCGGCTGCTTGCGGGATAATTGCCGGTGAAAATATGATTAGATTTATAAATGGACAAGACCCCATAAATCTGCCAACAATTACTATGATTGGTGCACTTTTAAACCATGTTACTAACAGCAATACCGTAGATTTTCAACCAATGGGGGCTAATTTTGGTATTGTAGACCCCGCTAATGAAAGAATTAAAATCAAAGCAGAGAGATATTCTTCACTGTCAAACAGGTCAATAGATTGGTATAATCAAAATTTTAAACAGAATAACAATTAAGGAGAATATTATGAGAATTGTTGTTGATGCCTTCGGCGGAGATAATGCACCCCTTGAAATTATTAAGGGCTGCGCCCTCGCAGAAAAAGAATATGGTGTTCAAATTATTCTTTGCGGAAACGAAGAAATAATTAAACAATGTATTGAAGATAATAACATCTGTTTTACTGATTTAAAAATAGTTCATGCTCCTGATGTTATCTCTATGGAAGACGAGCCAACCTCTCTTTTAAAGGCTAAAAAGAATTCCTCAATGGCTGTTGCTTTTAATGAATTAAGTGCAGGAAATGCCGATGCCTTTGTATCTGCAGGAAGTACGGGTGCGGTCGTTGTTGGGGGAACCTTTATAGTTAAGAGGATTAAGAGGGTTAAACGTCCTGCTCTTGCCGCTATGATACCTTCTCCGGCCTCCCATTTTATGATGATGGATATTGGTGCTAATTCAGAGTGCAGACCTGAAATGTTGCTCCAGTTCGGTGTAATGGCAAGTGCTTATCTTGAAAAAGTTGAGGGAATAAACAATCCAACAATAGGTCTTTTAAATATTGGTGCTGAAGAAACAAAAGGCACTCAGTTGCAGCAAGAGGCTTATAAACTGTTTAAGGACAGCGGTCTTAATTTCATTGGAAATGTTGAATCACGCGAACTGCCTTATGGAGTTTGTGATGCAGTAATTACCGATGGATATACCGGAAATATTGCTCTTAAACTTATTGAAGGGACTGCTTTGGCGCTCTTTTCAATGTTAAAACCTGTTTTTTTAAGCAATATGCTCACAAAACTTTCTTACATATTCCTTAAAAAGGGTCTTCGCGGTGTTAAGAACAAAATGAACGCCTCTGAAGTCGGAGGAGCACCGCTTTTAGGAACAAGAAAGCCGGTCTTTAAGGCACATGGTAATTCAGATGCGTTTGCATTTAAAAATGCAATTCACAAGGCAATGTTATTTGCTCAAAACGATGTTATCAGTACAATTGAAAACAGTTTTGCAGAAAAGGAAAACGATTAGATGTTAGAGTTTGAAGAAATACTCGGTTACGAATTTAAAAATAAAAAACTTCTTGAAAATGCACTGACTCACTCATCATACGCTAACGAGGTTCATTCAGCCTACGGTTCAAATGAAAGACTTGAGTTTTTGGGAGATTCAGTACTTTCAATTATTGTTTCAGAATACCTTTACTCAAATTTCAAAAATCTTCCTGAAGGCGAACTTACAAAACTTCGAGCCTCGCTCGTTTGTGAAAAATCTTTAAGTGTGTTTGCTAGACAGATAAAATTAGGAGAGTTTCTTTTCCTTGGAAAAGGCGAAATGCTTAATCACGGAAATGAGAGAGCATCAATTCTTGCCGACGCTTTTGAAGCCGTTCTTGCCGCAATTTATCTTGACGGGGGAACTCAGGCAGCAAAGAAACACGTTCTGAGATTTGTTCTTCCTGAACTTCAGGACCGAGATTTTGAGCATTTCAATGATTATAAAACTCTTCTTCAGGAGGTTATTCAGCGAAATCCCGAAGAAAAACTTTGCTATGTTTTAACCAATGAGTCAGGCCCAGACCACGATAAAAGATTTACGGTAGAAGTTCATCTTAATTCAAATGTAATAGGTCAGGGAGTCGGAACAAGTAAAAAACAGGCCGAACAGGCAGCAGCCAGACAGGCACTTAAACTTTTAGGAATGGAAGAATGAGTCACTCAAACATTTCAATATTTATTCCTCATTTGGGATGTCCTCATCAATGTTCTTTTTGCAATCAAAAACATATAACCGGGCAAACCATTAACCCAATTGCAGAAGATGTTGATTTGGCGGTTAAAACTGCTGTATCCTCTCCAAATTATGACAGTAAAAGTACGGAAATTGCATTTTTTGGAGGAAGTTTTACCGCTATTGATAGAGATTATATGATACAGATGCTTTCTGCTGCTTATAAGTATGTAGAAAGTGGGGTTGTTTCAGGTATAAGAATTTCTACCAGACCAGACTATATAAACAGAGAAATTCTTTCTTTACTTAAATTATATAAGGTTTCAGCCATTGAACTTGGTGCTCAAAGTATGAGCGACTCGGTTTTGACCCTTAATCAAAGAGGTCATACTTCACAAGATGTTATAAAGGCTTCTTCTTTGATTAAAGAGTTTGGTTTTGAACTTGGTCTTCAAATGATGACAGGTTTATACGGAAGTGATGCTGAAACCGACAAGAATACAGCAGAAAAAATCATTGAAATCAAGCCTGATACTGTACGAATTTATCCTACGATTATCCTAAAAAACACCGCTCTTGGTAATCTTTACTTAAACGGTACTTATAAGCCGCAAAATCTTGACGATGCCGTTGATGTTTGTGCTAATATTTGTGAAATGTTTGAAAAAGCGGATATTAAGGTTATACGGCTTGGTCTTCACAGCATTGAAAATGACGCTTATCTTGCGGGTCCGTGGCATCCCGCATTTAAAGAACTGTGTGACAACAAACGATATAGAGATAATTTAGATTTAAGGATAAAACAACCTGGGATATATGAAGTTTTTGTTGCTAAAAACGATATTTCAAAGGCAACAGGTCAAAAAAAATCAATTGTAAATTATTTTAAAAATAAAGGTATAAATATTAGAATTTTACCTGATGAAAAGTTAAATTCATACGAATTTATTATTAAGGAAGTGAAATAATTATGCTGTTAACATCTATTCAGGTGCAGGGCTTTAAATCCTTTGCCGATAAAACTGTTTTAAAATTTGGTAGGGGAGTTACTGCAGTTGTTGGCCCTAACGGAAGCGGAAAAAGTAATATTTCTGACGCTGTCAGATGGGTGCTCGGCGAACAGTCAACTAAAAGTCTTCGCGGACAGTCAATGGAAGATGTTATTTTCAGTGGAACAGCAGACCGTAAACCTCACGGTTTTTGCGAGGTTACCTTAAATATTGATAATGCCGACAGGGAACTTAATTTTGATAATGATTTTGTTTCTGTTACCCGTAGATACTATCGTTCCCATGAAAGCGAATATCTTATTAACGGAAACGTCGTCCGTCTTCGTGATGTTCACGAACTGTTTATGGATACAGGTCTTGGAAGAGACGGCTATTCAATGATTGGACAAGGCAAAATCGATAGCATAATTAGTTCTAAATCTCAAGAAAGAAGAGATATTTTCGAAGAAGCGTCAGGAATCTCGCGTTATCGTTATCGCAAAACCGACGCAGAAAGAAAACTTGCTGCCGCAGAGGATAATCTTCTTCGTTTGCTCGATATTATGAAAGAACTTGAAGACAGAATAGGACCCCTCTCAGAGCAAAGCAAAAAGGCTGAAAAGTTTTTAGCCCTTGCAGCCTCTAAGAAGGAACTTGAAATCGGCCTTTGGCTAAATATTCTGGAAAGTTCAAAAAACAATCTATTAAATCAAGATGACAAGATTGCTATTACTCAGGCTCATTATAAAGAAATAGAAGCCAAATTATTAGGTTTTGATGAGCAGTCAGAGAAGAATTCTGCCGATTTCGCAAGATTTTCTGCTGAAATTGACGAACGTCGCAGAAGAATTGCTGAATATAACGAGAATGTAGCCAAAATTCTTGGAGACATTTCCGTTTTAAATAACGATATTCTTCACAACGAAGAGTCAATAAAACGATTGTCTTCAGAAATAAAAGAAATAAATTCATCAAGTGAATCAAGTGCAAAAGAAATTTCTGATAAACGAAACGAGGCAGAAAAGAAAAACATTGAAATTGAAAGCCTCGATAACCTCCTTTCAACCACAGAAAACAAACTTTCAGAACTACTGTTAAGCAGTGACGATATATCAAGGAAAATTGAGAGCGATATCATGTCTCTTAATCTGCTTACCAATCAAATTTCTGATACAAGAGTTGAACTTATGTCTTCAAGCGCCTCTATTGAAGAATTAGGAACCAGAAGAAAAGTAGTAGACGAACTTCTACAAGAGCGTTCTAGTGAGTTTAATGTTTTAAATAAAGAATTTGTTGCTGTAGAAGAGTTACTTGACAAAATTGATGAAGATATTACCTCAAACCAGAACGCATTAAAAGGCTATTCTCTGCGTTTTGACAACAAAAAATCATCTTCTGATTCAGCAAAGCAGAAACTTGATGATATACGTCTTGATATTGAAACAAAAAAACGCAAAATTCAAATACTTGAGGACCTTGAAAAGAATATGGAAGGTTTTAATCACTCGGTTAAAGCCG
This sequence comes from Acutalibacteraceae bacterium, assembly GCA_045535275.1. Lineage (GTDB taxonomy): Bacteria > Bacillota > Clostridia > Oscillospirales > Acutalibacteraceae > SFWF01. The sequence continues at coordinate 4,083 of JAZSLH010000049.1, read as the reverse complement.
TAATGAAAGAAAGTGATAACGGTAAAATTAGGGGTGTTTGCGGACCTCTTCTTCGTCTGTTAACTGTTGATAAGAAATACTCGGTTGCTATTGAAACGGCACTCGGGAATTCGGCACAAAATATCGTCGTTGATAATGAATCAACTGCAAAATATGCTATCGATATGCTTAAAAAGACCGGTTCAGGTCGTGCAACCTTTATGCCCGTTTCATCGGTTAAATCCCGTGAATTCAAAGATGCAGGACTCGAAGACGAATTTGGTTATGTCGGTGTTGCAAGTGACCTTGTTGACTTCGATGCCAAGTATTCTGAGATAGTGAAAAATCTTCTTGGGGGAACAATTGTAGTTGAAGATATAGAAAGTGCAATTGCAATTTCTAAAAAGTTCAAATATCGTTTTAAGGTTGTCTCTCTAGACGGTCAGGTAATAAATGCCGGTGGCTCTATTACAGGCGGTTCTCTTATTAAGAATGCCGGTTTGCTGTCTAGAAGTGCCGATATTGATAAGTTAAAGGCTGATGTCAGTAAACTTATTGAAAAAGAAAAGACTTATTTGACTGATTATAATTCTTCACTGTCAGAACTCTCAAAATGTGACGGTGAAATTAAATCGGTCCAAGATTTGCTTAAAAATCTCGGTGAAGATAAAATCAGAGCACTCGGCGAACTTAAGCGTATTGGTGAACTTCGAGCTTCTTGTGAAAAACAAATTTCTGATTATAATGCAGAAATTAAGTTATCAGAAGAAAAAATCGAAGCACTTAATAATTTAATTGAAAGTTCAAATGGTAAGATTAGTAAACTTGAATCTGAAAAATCTGAACTAGAAGATAAAATTTCGATTCTGACCGGCGGAAGAGATAATCTTTCTGCCGACCGCGAAAAAATTACAAGCGAAATTACTGAAATTAAACTTAAGATTATTGAAATTAAAAAGGATATTGAGGGGCTACTTGCCACCGCTTCTGCTCTTGAACTTAATGACAGCAACCGACTGATAAGAATTGCAGAAATTAACAGTCAAATTGACGAGTTCGGCGTTAAAAACAACGAAATTAGAGCAAATATTGAAGAACTTAATGCAAATATTGTTTCAATGCGTTTGGCTTGTGAAGATTTTGAAAAGGATATTTTATCATACCAAGAAAGACGAGATGAAATAGAAAAATCTTCGGTTGAACTTCGCTCAAATGAAAAATCACTCACTCTTGAAAGAGAAAAGTTAAGCGGAGAACTTGCCCGACTTTCCGAACGAAGAGACAATATGGTCAAAGAGTGTGATGATGTTATTAAACAACTCTTTGACGAATATCAACTTACAAAAACAGAAGCAGAGGTAACAGGAATAAAAATTGAAAACCCTGCGGAAGCAAAGAAAAGTCTTCAGGAAATCAAATCAAAAATCCGTTCACTTGGTAATGTTAACGTTTCTGCGATAGAGGAGTATAAGGAAGTTAATGAACGATACACCTTTATGAAAGAGCAAATCGCGGATGTTGAAAAGGCAAGAGATGAACTTCATAAGTTAATCGGCCAACTTACCGAGCAAATGAAGGAACTCTTTATTATCGGATTTAATAAAATAGGTGAAAATTTTGCTAAAACCTTTACTGACCTTTTTGGTGGCGGTACGGCAAAACTTGTTCTTACCGACCCTGATAACATCCTTGAAAGCGGTATTGATATTGTTGCAAAACTTCCGGGCAAAAACGTTCCAAGTCTTGACGGTCTTTCAGGCGGAGAAAAGGCACTTATTGCCCTTGCAATATACTTTGCAATTATGCGTGTAAATGCACCTCCGTTCTGCTTCCTTGACGAAGTTGATACCGCTCTTGATGATATAAATGTTGACCGTTTTGCTGATTATATGAGCAAATCTGAATTTGCAACGCAGTTTATTTGTATTACACATAGACGCGGAACAATGGAAGCGGCTGATATGCTTTACGGTGTAACAATGCAAGAAAAAGGTATTTCAAAACTTCTTGAACTCAATGTTGCTGAACTTGAAAAACAACTTAAACAGGTTTAAAAACCTGAATTTGGGAGATTATAATGGCTTTTTTTGATAAAATTAAAAAAGGACTTAGTAAAACCCGAAACGCATTTGTCGATTCGGTTAACTCTGTAATTAGTTCTTTTACAAAAATTGATGAAGAGTTGATAGAAGAACTAGAAGAAATTCTTATTATGTCTGACATTGGAGTTAATACGGCTAATGATATTTGCGACAGTCTGCGTAAGAGAATTAAGGAAAACCGCATTACTGACCCCGTAGAAGTGACAGTTCTGCTAAAAGAAATTCTCTATGAGATGACCGAAGGCGACACAAAACTTCATCTTGATTCCAAGCCGTCAGTTATTATGGTAATAGGGGTCAATGGCGTAGGAAAAACAACAACAATCGGAAAACTTGCTTCACAGTTAAAAGCAGAAGGCAAAAATGTAATGTTGGCTGCCGCAGATACTTTCAGAGCCGCAGCAATTGACCAACTTGCACTTTGGGCCAATCGAGCAGATGTACAAATCGTTAAGAATGTACCGGGAACTGACCCTGCCGCAGTAATTTTTGACGCAATTGCATCGGCTAAAGCAAAGAAAATCGATGTTCTGATATGCGACACGGCAGGACGACTGCATAACAAGAAAAATCTAATGGATGAACTTGCTAAAATGTATCGAGTAATTAGCAGAGAACTTCCAAACGCAAGTGTTGAGGCTCTTCTTGTCCTTGATGCAACAACTGGTCAGAATGCTGTTAATCAGGCAAGAGAGTTTAAATCCGTTACGGACATTACGGGAATTGTTTTAACAAAACTTGACGGCACAGCAAAAGGCGGAGTTGTTATTTCTATAGGAAACGACCTTAATATTCCTGTTAAATTCGTTGGTGTCGGAGAGCAGATAGATGACCTACAGCCGTTTGACAATAAAACATTTGTTGATGCCTTGTTTGAGGCTTAATCGGAGGTAAAAATGCAGTTTTTTCTTGCTACTAAAAACAAGCATAAGTTGGTTGAATTTAAGAGAATACTAAGTGATTTGAACTTTGATGTAATCTGTGAATCAGATTTAGATTTCTCATTGAAAGAAACAGAAGAAACTGGTGCTACCTTTGAGGAAAACGCTTTTTTAAAGGCAAATGCGGCAATGAAAGCAACCGGCCTTCCGTCTATTGCAGATGATTCAGGACTTTGCGTAGATTATCTTGACGGAGCACCAGGAATTTATTCAGCAAGATTTGCCGGGGAACCTGTTGATAACGATAAGAACAATCAAAAACTACTCGACCTTTTAAAAGGCGTAAAGCAGGAAAACAGAACCGCAAAGTTTGTTTGCAGTATCGTTTGCGTATTCCCTGACGGCAGCAAATTAAGTGCCAAAGGTGAGTGCAGCGGATATATTGCTGAGGAGAAATGTGGAAATAAAGGGTTTGGTTACGACCCGCTTTTTGTTTCACCTGTTGGTTGTTTCGGTTGCATTTCAGATGAGGAAAAAGATTCGATAAGCCATCGCGGAAGAGCGCTTGTAAACTTTTCCAAGGTGCTTTGTGAATATATGAAAGAGGATTGATTTATGTTAAATTCAAGGCAAAGAGCCCAACTTAGAGGTATGGCAAATTCTTTGGAAACTATTTTTCAGGTGGGCAAAGGCGGAATTAATGACCAACTAGTTAAACAGGTAGGAGAGGCACTTGAAGCACGTGAACTAATAAAAATGCGAGTGCTTGAAACATCGCCAATGTCTTCAAGGGAAGCCGCAAACGCTATTGCTGACGCGGTTGGAGCAGATGTTGTTCAGGTAATTGGCTACCGTTTTGTGCTTTATAAAGAAAGCAATGAGCACAAAAATATAGTCCTTGTTAAGTAGTTATGGGAACTATTGCTGTTTTTGGAGGAACCTTTAATCCAATTCATAAAGGTCACTCACAGATTGTCGCTGCACTTTGCAATAAAAGTTATATTGATAAGGTTATTCTCATACCGACAAAAATCCCTCCCCACAAACATGCTTCTTTTCTTGCTGATGAGCATCATCGTGTAAAAATGTGCGAGATAGTTTCAAATATGTTTGAAAAAGCA
>JAZSLH010000155.1:0-3053 GCA_045535275.1 Acutalibacteraceae bacterium | reverse complement strand
TACAGTCGGGTCTGTCGGTAGATGAGGCGTATATAAATCATATCCTCCCCGAAAAGATGAAATATAATCTTGAATACACTAGAAACTTTAATCTTTTTTCTGATATCATAACCTGTGTTAAAACGGTTATTTAAGCAGTTGGCAACCCTCTTGCCGACTGCTTATTTTTTAGTGATTATTAAAAATATGTATTTTATCAAAAAATAGAGCATAAGATATATTAGAAATCAAAATTTATTGACAAATGTGAGATTTCGTATATAATAATAAGCGAAGACTCTGCTTTTTTGGAAAGTCTGCCAGGGATAACGTGCCACCGACTGAAAGCGCGTTTCAGATAAGTAGTAAGCCAGGGAACACTTCGAAAGCGACCACAACTTAATATAAAAGCGGATGTTTTTTAACATCAAAACGGGTGGCACCGCGGATAACTTTATTTATTCGTCCCGAGAATATCTTTTGGTATTCTCGGGGCTTATTTTTTTGATTATAAAAGCATACGGAGGCATTTTAAATGTATAGAACTCATCGTTGCAATGACATAAGAAAGAAACACATCGGGCAAACGGTTCAACTTGCCGGCTGGGTTGAGGTAATCCGAGACCACGGTGGAGTTTTGTTTGTCGACCTTCGTGACGAAACAGGGGTAACCCAGGTTGTCGTTCACGACGAAAATCTTCTTAAAGGAATTGCGAAAGAAACGGTAATTTCAACAAAAGGAACCGTAACCCTTCGCGATGCGGGAACCGAAAACCCGAAAATCGCAACCGGCGAGGTAGAACTTGTTGCCGACAGTGTTACGGTACTTGGTGCTTGCACAAGAGACTTACCCTTTGAAGTAGGTGCTGTAAATACTAATGAGAACATTCGTCTTAAACACCGTTTCCTCGATTTACGCTCTGAAAAACTTCATAACAATATTATTCTTCGTTCAAAGGTAATCGGCCATATGCGTCGTCTTATGGAAGAAAGAGGTTTTCTTGATATACAGACGCCCATTCTGACCGCCTCTTCCCCCGAAGGTGCTCGTGACTTCCTCGTTCCCTCCCGTAAACATCCCGGAAAATTCTACGCACTTCCCCAAGCCCCCCAACAGTTTAAGCAACTGCTTATGGTTTCGGGGTTTGACCGCTATTTCCAAATAGCCCCCTGTTTTAGAGATGAAGATGCACGTGCCGACCGTTCTCCGGGCGAATTTTACCAACTTGACTTTGAAATGGCTTTTGCTACGCAGGACGAGGTTTTAGAGGTTTGCGAATCGGTTGTTTCCGACGTATTTAGAACCTTTTCCGATAAACATATTTCTTCTACCCCCTTTAGAAGAATTCCCTTTGCCGAGGCAATGGCAAAATACGGCTCGGATAAGCCCGACCTTAGAAACCCCCTTATCATTTGCGACCTAACCGACTTCTTTACCCGCGCTCCCTTTAAACCCTTTATGAACAAACCCGTAAGAACAATCGTTGCTCCTTGTAAGGCAGAGCGTTGGTTCTTCGATAAATCTCTCGCTTTTGCTCAAAAAGAGGCAAAAATGGCGGGTCTTGCCCATATAACTCTGCTTGATGCCTCAACCTACACCTTTAAGGACGACCCTATTTCCAAGGTGCTCTCTGATGAACAGAAAAGGGAAATCGTTGAACTCACAGGTGTTAAAGAGGGCGAAACAATTTTCTTTATCTGCGACAATGTTTCTTCTGTTGCCGATAAAAATGCGGGTGTTATCCGTACCTGGCTCGGAAATGAACTCGGTCTTATCAATAAAGATTCTTTCGAGTTCTGCTTTGTTGTAGATTTCCCCATGTACGAACTCGACGAAACCACCGATAGCATCATCTTTACCCACAACCCCTTTTCAATGCCCCAAGGCGGTCTTGAAGCACTTCTCACTAAAGACCCGTGTACAATAAACGCCTATCAGTATGACCTTGTCTGCAACGGCATTGAACTTGCTTCCGGTGCGGTTCGTAATCACAGCCCCGAAATTATGAGAAAGGCTTTCGAAATTGCGGGATACGAAGAAAGTGAAGTTGAAAAACGCTTCTCGGCTCTTTACAATGCCTTCCAGTTCGGTGCTCCTCCTCACGCAGGAATGGCTCCCGGTGTCGACCGAATTGTAATGCTCCTTGCCGATACTGAAACAATCCGCGATGTAATTGCCTTTCCCCTTGACGGCGCTGCTCAGGACCAACTTCTCGGCGCTCCGGGTGAGGTTACTGAACTTCAACTCTTTGAAGCAAATATCAGTATTCGCGGAAAAGAGGGAACCGACTCTTTCGGCTCTGCGGGTGACGGCTCTAACTTTGCTTCTGCCGTTTCTGCCTCTAAAGCGGGAGTTACTTCGGGTAAAGCAAAACTCGATGCACTAGAACAGGTAAACCAACTTAAATTTGATACCGACGAAAAGAAGGCTATGGAAAAAATCTTTAAAAACATGGCCCTTAAAGAAGAAGAACTCGGTAAGATAGATACCGAAAATACCGAATCTATGGTTCACGTTCGTCCTATGACCAATGTTCTCCGATGCGATGAAAGAAAACAACCCTTCTCCCGTGCCGACCTACTTTCGGGCGCTCCAGAGGCTACCGAAGACAGTTGGCAGGTTCCCAGACTCGTAAAGTAAAGGTAGGTGTGTAAATTGGCTAAATATATTACTGAAATTAACAAAAACGGCAACATTGCGGTAGACGATACTATTTTAGTAAAGGGCTATCCTGCAACTGCCGGTTCTAAAATGCTTAATAACTTTATTCCCTTATTTACTGCAACCGCAGTAGAAAAACTTACCGCCGCCGGTTACACCCTATCGGGTAAAACCGCTATTGGCGAATTCGGGCTTGACCTTTACGGCGAAACTTCTGATAATGAAACCTGCGCCGCCGCAACCCTCGTTGCAAACGGCGAAGTAAAAGCCGCTTTAAATGTTGATTTAAACGGTGCACCTCGTCGTGCCGCCGCAATAAAGGGTGTTACATTTGTAAAACCCACCTATGGCACTGTTTCACGCTATGGTGTAATTTCCTGTGCCGCTTCGGGCGAACAGATTGGTGTAACCG
>JAZSLH010000158.1:0-3136 GCA_045535275.1 Acutalibacteraceae bacterium | reverse complement strand
TAATAAATATGAGATAATAGTTTTTTAAATCCGGGTGTGGGCGTAGCCCACCCGCAATTTTGCACTTTGCACTTTGCATTTTGAATTAAAAAAGCACTTCCGAGGAAGTGCTTTTTGGAGCTGCTAGGCAGACTCGAACTGCCGACCTCATCCTTACCAAGGATGTGCTCTACCACCTGAGCCATAGCAGCATATTTGTTTTACAACGAATTGTATTATATATTAAACTATTTCTTTTGTCAAGTATTTTTTAAAAAATGAATAATTCAAAAATTTCGGACGATAATAGCATAAAAGGAGTTGATAAAATGCTTGGATCCATAATCGATAAAATCTGTCTTGTGCTTGTCGTTGTAGGCTCTATAAACTGGGGTCTTGTCGGAATTTTCCAATTCGACCTTGTTGCCTGGCTTTTCGGCGGTACAGACGCCATCATCAGCCGAATCATTTACACTGTTATTGCTTTGGCTGGTATATGGTGTATCTCTCTGCTCTTCAGAGACAACGGAAGGATTCACGAATAAGGTTAAAGGACAGCCTCTGGGCTGTCCTTTAATATTCTGTATTAACCTTAATTTTTCCGTCAGCAACTATAAAAGTAATATCTCCGCTTCGGTCGGTTCGGTAGATTTTAGCACCGCAATCCGCAAGAATTTTTAGGGTTTCGTCGTGCGGATGGCCGTACTGATTTGAGGCACCGCAGGAAATAACCGCATAGTCAGGCGAAGCCGCCGAAACGAACTCTTTTGAACTTGAGCCGCGACTTCCGTGATGTGCCGCTTTAAACACATTGCAATCAACATTTATGCCGTCTTTAAGCAGTTGTTTTTCAACCACTTGACCTGCATCTCCCGTAAGCAGAAATTTCTTCCCGAAAATTTCAGCCATTAAAATTATACTTCTGTCATTACTATCTTGTTCGCCACGATAATAACCAAGAATAGTAATATCAAAATCGCCAATATTGATAAGGCTTCCCACTTGTGCTATATGGACCTGTGTATTGTTGTTTTCAAGGGCATACTGAAAATCGTCAAAATCCTTTTCTGCCCTATCATTTTGTTCGGGGAGGACGGCATAATGCACCTTCATTGCATCTAAAACCATTGCACCCCCGCCGACATGGTCAGAATCATAGTGCGAAACAAAGATGCAGTCAAGTTCTTTAATTCCGTAACCATCAAGGCAATCAAGCAAATCACTGCCGTAGTCACTGCTATTGCCAAAGTCAACCAGGGCATTGTATCCGTTGCTACTTATAAGAATACTGTCACCCTGACCAACATTTATAAAACGCACAAAATCTTCCTGTGAAACGGATTTATAGGGTTTTGAAAAAGCACCTATTATTTTTGACCAGTTAGGTAAATAGCGGTGATTTGAAAAAGTTAAGATAATCAAAATTGCCGAAAGGATAACTATAAGAGTTGCAAGTAGTCTTACATACTTTTTTCTTTTATCCAATTATTCCTGCCCCGCTTTGAGTTCCATAAGTTGTTCCTTTGTCATAAGAACCTGACGGGGTTTTGCGCCTTGGGAAGGACCGACAACGCCTTTAAGTTCCATTTCGTCCATAATACGAGCGGCTCTGGCGTAGCCGAGTTTAAGTCTTCGCTGAAGCACCGAAGTTGACGCCTGACCTGACTCAACAACAAGTTCGATAGCCGACATAAGCATAGGGTCGGTATCGTCCCCATCGTCAGCAGAGGGGGCGACGTTTTTATCTTTATTGTTTGCGATAACGCGGTTTTCAATGTCTTCCATAATATCGTCATCGTATTCGGCGGTATGTCTTCCTTTAACGAAATCTACAACCGCTTCAACCTCTTCGTCGCTTACAAAACAGCCCTGTATTCTTGAGGGTTTTGTTGAACCGATAGGACTAAAGAGCATATCTCCCCTACCGAGAAGTTTTTCGGCACCTGCGGTATCGAGAATAGTTCGGCTATCAATTTGAGAAGAAACGGCAAAGGCAATTCTTGTTGGAATATTTGCCTTAATAACGCCCGTAACGACGTCGACCGAAGGACGCTGGGTTGCGATTATGAGATGCATTCCCGCAGCACGAGCCTTTGCGGCAATTCGGTTGATAGACTCTTCAACCTCTTTGGGCGCGGTCATCATAAGGTCGGCAAGTTCGTCGACGATAATAACGATTCTCGGAAGTTTAATCATTTCGGGGTCGGCTTCAGCAACACGGTTATAACCCTCGAGGTCGCGAACACCCGAAGCCGCAAACATCTGGTATCTCTTTTCCATTTCGCTGACCGCCCAACCGAGCGTACTTGCGGCTCTTCTGGGGTCGGTAACAACGGGGAGAAGCAGGTGAGGAATTCCGTTATAGATTCCGAGTTCAACTACCTTGGGGTCGACCATTATAAGTTTAACCTCGTCGGGTCTTGCCTTATAGAGAATACTCATAATAATTGAGTTAATGCAGACCGATTTACCAGAACCGGTAGCGCCCGCAATAAGACCATGGGGCATTTTTGAAATATCGCCAACAATAGCATTACCGCCTAAATCTTTACCCATTGAGACGGTAAGTTTGCTCTTTGAACCGGAAAAGGCGGAAGATTCAAGAATCTCACGAATATGTACAACATTACTTGCTTTATTGGGAACTTCAATTCCTACAGCCGCTTTATTTGGAATGGGGGCTTCGATTCTGACCCCGGCGGTTGCAAGATTAAGGGCAATATCGTCAGCAAGGTTGGTTATCTTGCTGATTTTAACGCCAGAACTTGGTTGAAGTTCATAGCGGGTAACGGTGGGACCGCGAGAAATATCGACAATTCTAGTATCAACACCGAAACTTTTAAGGGTATCGACCAGACGACGAGCAGTGCTTTCGAGTTCTGCCTGCTGAGCGGCAGGGCTTTTGGCGGGCATACCTTTAAGCAGGTCGATTGGAGGGAATTTATATTCCTGACTTTCCATTTCGATATTTTCGGTTTGGTCAGGCTCGGTTTCTTCAGCCTTTTTAGATTTTTTGGTTGGTTTTTCGGCTTGTTTTGCCTCCTGATGAGCCGCAAAAAGTGCTTCATCAATTGAGCCGCTGTTTTCTTCGGTTACGGGCTCTGTGTCAACCTCGGGAATATCTATATCCTTATAAGTTGTGATTACTCTGCGCTGT
>JAZSLH010000028.1:0-4221 GCA_045535275.1 Acutalibacteraceae bacterium | reverse complement strand
TGTTGTATTAAAATCAACTATATAGCCGTTTTCGTCTTTTACGGGGCAAACGGCAGCTTATTTAATAGCACTGTGCGAATCGGTAATAACCGACATTCCGGCAACGCCGAAAGCCATAAACCGATGAACATCGGTGTCGTGGAGAGCCATTTGGGTCTTTTCATAGGCATATTTATCGTGCATATAGTGGATTACATTCATTGTATTTACATAGAGATTGCAAAGCCACTTAAGATATACATCGAAACGCTCGGATACGGCGTCAAAATCAAGTTTTTCGGTATCCATTACGGGCATTTGAGGGCCGATAGCAATTTTACTGTCGGTATCATATCCGCCGTTTAGAGCAATAAGCAAGAGTTTTGCAAGATTACAGCGGGCACCGAAAAACTGCATCTGTTTGCCAACTTTCATTGCCGAAACACAGCAAGCGATAGCATAATCGTCGCCGTAGATGGGGCGCATAAGGTCATCGTTTTCATACTGAATAGAATCGGTATCGACCGAAACCTTAGCACAGAATTTCTTAAAGGCTTCGGGAAGAGCGGTTGACCAAAGGACAGTAAGGTTAGGTTCGGGAGAAGAGCCGAGGGTATAAAGGGTATTGAGCATTCTGAAACTGCTTTTTGTAACGAGGGTTCTTCCGTCTTCGCCCATTCCTCCGACAACCTCGGTAATCCACATCGGGTCACCGCCGAAAAGTTCGTTATATTCGGGGGTGCGAAGATGACGGGCAATACGAAGTTTCATAACAAAATCGTCAATAAGTTCCTGAGCCGTTTCTTCGGTTAAAAGACCTGCCTTAATGTCGCGCTCAATATAAATATCAAAAAAGGTAGAAACTCTGCCGAGCGACATAGCGGCACCGTTTTGCTCTTTAATTGAAGCAAGATAGGCAAAATAGGTCCACTGAATTGCTTCTTTTGCATTGGCGGCAGGTTGACTTATATCAAAACCGTACATTTGAGCCATTTCCTTCATATAACCTAAAAAGGTTATTTGTTGGAAAAGTTCTTCGCTAAGGCGAACCTGTTCGGTGTTCATATTATCTAAACCGATTTTATCTTTATCGGCTTTTTTCTCGGCAATAAGGCGGTCTACACCATAAAGGGCAACACGGCGGTAGTCGCCGATTATACGGCCTCTGCCGTAACCGTCGGGAAGGCCCGTAATAACATGGCATTTACGGGCTTTACGCATTTCGTCGGTATAGGCACGGAAAACACCGTCATTATGGGTAGTGCGGAACTGAAATTCCTCTTCAACCTTATCGGAAAGTTTATAGCCGTAGGCTTCACAAGCCGTTCTTGCCATTCTTATTCCGCCAAAGGGATTTACTCCCCTTTTTAGAGGACGGTTTGTCTGCATTCCGACAATAAGTTCTTTTTCTTTATCAATATAACCGGGGGCGTAACTTGTTAGCGAAGACACCGTTACGGTGTCTATATCGAGCACACCGCCGTATTCACGCTCAAGAGCAAAAAGGTTATTTAGTTTTTTCATAAGTTCTTTCGTTCGGTCGGTAGCGTCCGAAAGGAAAGTTGCGTCACCGCAGTATTCGGTATAGTTTTGCTGAATAAAGTTTCTGACATTTATTTCGTTTTGCCAAACCCCACCGATAAATCCGTTCCAATTATTATGTTCCATTTTTACCTCCTGTTTGGTTGTCCTAAAAACAGAAAAGGGCAACCAGCATAAACTGATTGCCCAGACGGTCGGCATAAAGCTGATAAGAGCCAAGCTCTTTGTGCCTGTAAAACAAAATTTTATGTGATAGTTTGCCTCAAAACTTGTTATACAACAGTATTACTGCGTTTTGTCGGCTTTCTCTCACATGAAAATTTTTAGTTTTACCAGGTCTGAAAGAGTTTCTGCCTTCGATTTTTCCATCGGAAGTAGCGTGAATTTGAAGCAAGGTCTATACCTTGTTAAAATGAACGCAAATGCCGATGTGTAAAGGCGAAGAGCGAAACCGCAAATAGTTTGGCTCTTATCAGCTTTTACTTTACACTCCCTTGCGGTTATTCCGCAAATCCGTCAGTCATGTAAAGTCTAAAGTTATTATATAACGAAATGTTTAGTTTGTCAATTGGTATAAAAGTACAATTAAATTAAATATTTAAGTAGGAGTTCTGTCAGAAGTACCGACACACAGGAAAGACTTGCTACGGTTACAAGACCTCTGCCGAAAAGAGAAGCAATAACAGCAACTAAAAAGCCGACAATAGCGGAAACAAGGCTTCCCGAAACGAAGAAAATAGTCGGAATAACCATTGCGGAAAGGACGGCATAGGGCACATAGTAGAGAAAAGAAATTATAAAGCGGTTTTTAATCTTTTCCCTTATAAGCACCATTGGAAGCATTCTCACAAGATAGGTTACCGACGCCATAACTATTATATAAATCAGAATTTCTGCTCTAATGTTCATCGGCTTTTCCCTCCTCTTCTTTTACCGGGAATAAAACCGCGAAAACTGCACTTGAAACAACGGCGCAGATTATTATGACAAATCCGCCGTACTGCGAAGAAAAGTCGGCAAGGAAAGGCAGAAATTTAAAGACACAACTTATTGCGACCGCAGTTATTACACAAAGGGCGGTAGGTAGGTGGCTTTTGGCTTTAGGTACGAAGATTGAAATAAGCATAGCGTAGATAGCAATATTAAGCGAAGAGGTTATAATTTCGGGCAGAGCCGAACCTGCAAGAGCACCGAGAATAGTACCTAAACTCCAACCTATCCAAGGGGAAAGCATAAGCCCGAAAAAGTAAATTTTTCCGACACTTCCCTCTTTACCCATTGAAACGGCAAAAATTTCGTCGGTGTTTGCAAAAGCGATTAAAAACCGATGCCACAGTTTTACCTTTTTATCGAGTTTTTGAGAAAGGGCTACAGACATTAGAGCATATCTTGAATTGATTATAAGTTGGGTCATTGCAAGTTCAACAAAACTCCCACCCGACGCTATTATCGGCACAGCCGCAAGTTGTCCTGCGGAAGTGAGGTTAGTCATTGAGATAAGAAGGGCCTCTAAAGGCGAAAGACCGTATTCAACCGCCATTATTCCAAAGGCGAAAGAAACCGAAAGATAGCCTATACCTATTGGCAAACCGTCTAAAAACCCTTTTAAAAAATTATTGACGGTTTTCATTTAATCACCTGTTTTTTAAGTAAAATAAATAATAATGCACTCACACCCATAAGTACGGGATAGTAAAGATAGGGCATAATCTCAAATGCGGAAATTTGAGCAATACCGGCGGCGGTCAGAAGTTGGGCACCGTAAGGAATTAGGCCCTGACCTACAGAACTGAAAATATCTAAAAGAGAGGCGCTTCGACGGCTGGACACGCCGAAGTCCGAACTGATTTCTTTTGCTATTGGACCCGAAATAACGATTGCTACGGTGTTGTTGGCAGTGCAGCAATCGACAAGAAGAGAAAGCCCCGCTATGCCGAGTTCGGCTCCTTTTGAGGTCTTAATCCTTTTCCTTATAACATTAAGTACAAAATCAATGCCGCCGTTTTGACGGACAAGTGCTAACAGACAGGCAACTATTATAGAAATGACGGTAATATCGTACATACTAACAACTCCGTCGCCTACTGCACTGAATATTCCGCTGAACTCGATTTTGGCAGTTACAAGCCCGACTATAATCGAAACGGCAGTACCGCCGAGCAGAACAACAAAAACATTAAGTCCGACTATTGCCCCGATAAGAACCAGAAGGTACGGAACTACCTGTAAAAGATTGTAACTCAAATCACTGTTTACGGCATATTCTCCGCCTAAAGTCAGCAAAAAGAAGATTATTACCGAAACAATTGCGGCAGGAAGAACTATTATAAAATTCTCCTTGAATTTATCTTTCATTTCACAGCCTTGGGTTTTTACGGCTGCAATAGTTGTATCGGATATCATAGAAAGATTATCTCCGAACATTGCACCGCAGACAACGGCACCAAGGCAGAGAGCAACCGAAAAATCGGTCTTTTCGCTAATTCCGACGGCTATTGGAGCAAGGGCGGTAATAGTGCCGACCGAGGTTCCCATAGAAAGCGAGATAAAACAAGAAATTACCATAAGTCCCGCAACGGCGAAACGAGGCGGTATTACCGAAAGGCCGAAATTTACCGTGCTTTCAACACCACCCGCAGCCGAAACAGCACCCGAAAAGGCACCGGCGCAAAGGAAAACAAGGCACATTGTTATAATATT
>JAZSLH010000067.1:0-5215 GCA_045535275.1 Acutalibacteraceae bacterium | reverse complement strand
CTGGGGTGGATTCTTCTCGGCAGTTCTGTCATTTTTTAATACGCCCCTCATATATTAAATGCAAACTTTCCATATAGCGTAGGGGACGCCAAAAGGCGTCCCTGTTTTTATTAGTATAAAGGATATTTTTTGCAAATTTCGGCTACGCCGTTTTTAATATATTCCTTGTTAGCCTCGAAATCGGTAATAGCAAGAGAGATAAACTCGGCAATTTTATCAAAGTCGGCCTCTTTGAGTCCGCGGGTTGTAGCGGCAGGAGTACCAATTCTAATTCCTGAAGTAATAAAGGGAGAAGCGGGGTCGTTAGGAATAGCGTTTTTGTTTGCGGTAATATTTACCTTGTCAAGACGGTGTTCAAGTTCTTTACCCGTAATATCGGTTCCGACAAGGTCAACAAGCATAAGGTGGTTGTCGGTACCGCCCGACACAAGTTTAACGCCTCTTTTGGTAAGTCCGTCTGCAAGGGCTTTAGCGTTAGCAATAATGTTTTGCTGATACTCTTTAAATTCGGGCTTTAACGCTTCGCCGAAGCAAACCGCCTTTGCGGCAATTACATGCATTAAAGGACCGCCCTGATTTCCAGGGAAAACCGCCTTGTCAATAGCCTTTGCAAGTTCTTCTTTGCAAAGGATAAGACCGCCTCTGGGGCCGCGAAGAGTTTTGTGGGTAGTTGTGGTAACAATGTCGGCATAAGGTACGGGGCTCATATGAAGTCCTGCGGCAACAAGACCTGCAATATGTGCCATATCAACCATAAAGAGAGCGCCAACTTCTTTAGCAATGTCGGCAATAATATCGAAACGGATTTCTCTTGCATAAGCCGAAGCGCCCGCAACAATAAGTTTAGGACGGCACTCTTTTGCAATTTTTCTCATTTCGTCGTAGTCAATAAAACCGTCGTCGCCAACGCCGTAGGGAACAAAGTTATAGTTTTTGCCCGAAGCGTTAACGGGAGAACCGTGGGTTAAGTGGCCTCCGTGAGCAAGGTTCATTCCCATAACGGTGTCGCCGTGTTCAATAACGGCGGAATAAGCCGCCATATTAGCCTGTGCTCCCGAGTGGGGCTGAACGTTAGCGTGGTCGGCGCCGAAGAGTTTTTTTGCTCTCTCTCTTGCAATATCTTCAACAATATCAACATTTACGCAACCGCCATAGTAGCGCTTTCCGGGAAGGCCTTCGGCATATTTATTGGTAAGAATTGAGCCCATTGCCGCCATAACTGCGGGGGAAACAAAGTTCTCACTTGCAATAAGTTCAATATTATTCTGCTGACGCTTTAGTTCAAGGTCCATAGCCTTGCCGATTTCGGCATCATACTCTGAAACGAAACCTATACTGTCCATTAAATTTTCATACATTTTAAAAGTCCTCCTTGGATTTTCAACTAGTCTATATTATTTTACTATATAACTTAACTTTCTTCAATCTTTTTCTTCTAAAACCGCTAAAAAGCGAGGGTAATTTTGTTTGGAAGAAAAAATTTGAGCCTTGTTTTTTAAAAGGTAGGAAAGATAGTCTGAAATTTCCCGGCTTAAAACTTCCCCGGGGGCTATAATCGGGCTTCCGGGAGGATAGGCAAAAATAAATTCCGCCGAAACTCTTCCAACACATTTTTCTATCGGCAAAACCTCAAAATCTGCCGTTTGGGCAAAGGACATAGAGCGTCTTGTTTCGGCTTTGGGCTGAAATAGCAAAATGCTTTTTTTCTTTTCTTTAAGAGTCTTGTCAATCTCTTTAAGGGCGAAAATAAGTCTGTCAAAACCCTCATCTGTGTCGGCAAGGCTTGTCATAGCAAGGGCAAAACCC
This sequence comes from Acutalibacteraceae bacterium, assembly GCA_045535275.1. Lineage (GTDB taxonomy): Bacteria > Bacillota > Clostridia > Oscillospirales > Acutalibacteraceae > SFWF01. The sequence continues at coordinate 3,409 of JAZSLH010000067.1, read as the reverse complement.
GGCATTGCCATTTCAAGTTCAATTTCATATTTTTCTCTTAAAATTCTTTTAAGTTCAAAACCGCTTATATCGGCGTTTTCGGTCATAATAACAATTTTTCCTTTGTCCGAGTATGAACTTTCGAAAAGAGAAAGGTTTTCAAGGTTTTTTGCCTCGCCGTAAAAATTTTCAAGCCGTTTTACATAAGGGGTAAAAAGGTCTTGTTTGCTCTGTTTTTCAAAAAAACGGTCGATTGAGCAGATTATGGGATAAGGAGGACTGCTTGTTTCAAAAATTTCAATTTGGCTTCTTATATCCTCGTAGTTTATTCTGTGACTGCAAATATGAAGCAAAGCCGCCCCCGTTAAACAGGGAAGCGTTTTATGAGCGCTTTCAATTACAATATCTGCCCCAAGGGTTCGAGCCGTTGGCGGAAAATACCCGTTAAAACCAAGATGAGCGCCGTGGGCACTGTCTACAATTAAAATACCCCCTCGGCTATGAACCGTTTTAGAAATAGTTTTAATGTCGGAGGTTATTCCCTCGTAGGTCGGGGAGGTTATAACAACCGTTTTTGCCCCGCTTTTATCCATAGCACAGGCAATATCAGAGGGTAAAACCTCGCCAAAAACCCCAAGACTGTTTTTTACGGCAGGGTAAACAAATTCGGTCTGAAGTCCGTTTATAAGACAGGCGTTATAAACGGATTTGTGGCAGTTTCTCGCAATAACAATCTTTCCGTTTTTTTGGCAAACGGCTGAAATAGCCGAAAGTATTCCCGCCGTTGACCCTCCGCTTAAAAATATAGTGCTTATACTTTTGCAAAGCGAAGAAGCACGGCGTTGTGCCCTTAGAATAACTCCGTTTGGCGAATGGAGATTATCCGAGCCGTCGATTTCGGTAATATCAAAGTCTAAAAGCCCGTCGGTCCATTCTTTTTGGCGTTTGTGCCCCGGCATATGAAAGGGGTAAACCCCGTCGGTAACCTTTTTTAGTTCCTTTTCAAACATATCAGTTTTGCTTCCTCACAATAGAATATTCATCATCAAGATGAAAATAGGGACAGCGGTAGTTAGGATTTGAAACAAAGGCGATATATTCGTCTTCGTCCAAATTTACAAGGCAGGAATAACACTCATCGGTTTCGTCCCAAACATAGTTTACACAAAGTTCGCAAGAGGTTGCGGTTTCTTTTCTAGCCATAGTATCCACCAAGTCCTAAAAGATTTAAAAGGTCTCGGTCCAAAACAACCGAGAAAACGGGAATTTTAGCCTTTTCTGCCTCTTTTTCAAGATAGGCTATAAGCACATCGTAGTAGTCGCCCTTGCTGTCATATTCACGGCAAAACCGTAAAAACGATTTGTGCTTTTGGCGAAGCGGCAGTTCCTCGTCTAATTGCTCATTTGAAATCTTAAAAAGAATTTCAAAGGCATCTTCTTCACTTAAAGTGCGGTCAATATAATACTTTTCGCCGTAAAGTCCGAAAAGAAGACGCAAAGCATCAAAGTAGCCGAGTTTAAATAGTTTTCGGCAGTGATTTTTGCTGAAGTTCATAAGACTTCCCAAATCGGTTTTAGGCACAAGTTCGGTAACGGTTGTGCCTTCGGGAATTTTAACCCTTTTTTCAACTCCAAGACTTCCGAGCCTTATGGCGATAATATCGGTATAGCCCTCTTTTACAAGGGGGGAGATAGGAATAAGGTTTGAAACACCGCCGTCGGTGTAGCGTTTGCCCCCGAGTATATCGTTTTTAAAAACGGGGAAATATGCCGACGCCATAAGCATGTCGCAAAGTTCGTCGTTTTCAAGAAGACTTGCCTCAAGGTCAAGCCCTTTGCGGTCGGTTATCGAATAGGTTGAAATAAAAAGTCGAACATCGGAATTTTTAATTGCTACGGGGTCAATTTTTTCTTTGATTAAGGCTTTAAGGGGCGAAGCGTCAAACCCTTTATCGCGAAAGAGGGTTTTAAGGCTTGATTTTATATTTTTAACCTCAAGTTCTAAAATTCCCTTGTCGAAAACGGTTTTCATAAGACGGCCGTCAACCTTAATTACCCTTGAGAAGTCCATATTGTTCCAGATTTCTTCCGAAAGGGCAGGGTTTCGCATTGCCATCATAGCCCCGTTAAGAGCACCAACCGAGGTGCCCGAAACGGCAGAGTATTTAATCCCGTTTTCTTCGAACGCTTTCCAGGCTCCCGCCTGATAAGCCCCGCGGGCTCCTCCGCCCTCAAGGGCGAAAGCATAGGTTTTAGAGGTGTCGAGTTTAAGTTCCAAAATACTCCTCCTTTACAAAAAGCCGTGAAAAAATCACGGCTTTTTTGGGTGTGCTCAGTCACCGCTGATTGCGGTAATATCGTAAGGCGTGGTCTGGTAAACGAAATAGTTAAGCCAGTTTGAGTAAAGAAGATTGGCACTTGACCGCCAGGAAACCACAGGAGACAAAGTATCGTCGTTATTTGGATAATAGTTTACGGGAATTTCAATAGGAAGACCCGCGTTTTTATCACGAAGATACTCTCTTTCAAGGGTGTCGGCGTCATATTCCGAGTGACCCGTAATAAAAATTTGTCTTCCTCGGTCGGTCATAACGGCGTAAACGCCCGCCTGCTTGCTTGTTGAAAGAATTTTAAGGTCAGAAACCTTTTCAATATCTTCTTCTAAAACGGTAGTGTGACGGGAATGGGGGACCATAAATGTGTCGTCAAAACCTCTGAAAAGGATAGCGTTCTTGTGAACAACCGTGTGGGGAAAAACGCCGAACAGTTTTTTGTCTAAACGGTGTTTTTCAATACCGTAGTGATAGTAAAGGGCAGCCTGGGAAGCCCAGCAAATATGCAGAGTGCTGGTAACGTGGGTTTTACTCCACTCCATAATTTCGCAAAGTTCATCCCAGTATTCAACCTCTGTAAAATGTATATGCTCAACGGGGGCTCCCGTTATAACCATTCCGTCAAAATTGCGGTGTTTAACCTCGTCAAAGGTTTTATAGAAGGCGAGCATGTGTTCTTCACTGGTGTTTTTCGACTTATGGGTAGACATCATAAGCAGTTCCATTTCAACCTGAAGAGGAGTATTACCGAGAAGCCGTGCAAGTTGCGTTTCGGTAACAATTTTAGTCGGCATCAGATTGACAATTAAAATCTGCAAAGGACGAATATCTTGCGTTAGTGCTCGGTTTTCGGTAATAACGAAAATATTTTCATCGTTCAAAACCTTTGTAGCAGGAAGTTCGTTTGGTATTTTAATAGGCATAAAATTCTCCTAAAAATTTAGGTTTAAATAAGTTCAAGTGCTTGTTTTAGGTCGGCAATAATATCTTCTGCGCTTTCAATACCCACAGAAAGTCTTATAAGGTCGGGGTTAATGCCGGCTTCAATAAGTTGGCTTTCGGACAGTTGGCGGTGGGTATGACTTGCGGGGTGTAAC
>JAZSLH010000121.1:0-10036 GCA_045535275.1 Acutalibacteraceae bacterium | reverse complement strand
GCGACGATGTACGCATCTACCCGGGCCACGGCGAGGATAGCACCATCGGCCACGAGTCGATGTATAACCCCTTCGTGGTTGAGGTCTTGAACGACGAGGTTAATTATAAGAATTAATATGCGAGGTTGTGTTAGGCACGCCGCCAGCGTTCGTCCTGAGCCAGGATCAAACTCTCTGAAAAATTGTATGTTAAACACCCAAAGGTGTTTAAATCTTTTTCAGAACAGTTATTTCTGCTCTTAAATAGACTTCATTCAAAACTGGCGTTTTGTCTGAATTGTCCTTAATTTACTTTGATTTCTCAAATTAATTGTCGGGTCCAATTTCTTGTTTGTCGTTGTTTAATTTTCAAGGTCCGTTGCGCCGCTTTTTTCAAGGCGCCCGATTATAATACCACAGTGATTTTCAGTTGTCAACACTTTTTTTAAAAAAAATTTAAAAATTTTTAACTCTTTTAAAAATATGGTAAATAATAGCAAAAAACGCAGGAACTTTCCTGCGTTTTTATACATTATAACCACTACAACAGTTCACTGTTATATATTGCTCGTTCGCCTCCGATAAACTTGGGACGGCTTCTTGCGGCAAGAACGGTCGCCTTTCCTATCTTATTGTTTTCAAGCCTTACAGGAACGGCAACCTTTTTAATATGCATTCCTATCATTGTAAAGCCGATATCAAGACCCGCGTCGGCTCTTATTTCCTCTGTGCAAACAGCGTCGGGTATATGATTATAGGCGGCGGTTGCAAAAGAACCTCCCGCTTTGGCCTGCGGTACAACATTTACCTCTTCGGAAAAAGGCAGAGCGGATTTGCTTACAACTATGGCTCGGTTAAGATGCTCACAGCACTGGGCGGCAATAAAAACACCCGCTTCGTTTGCTGCCTTTGCCACTCCTATATATATATGCTCGGCGGTTTCTGGGGAAGAGTTTGTTCCGATTGTATCTCCTATAACCTCGCTTGTCGAACAACCGACAACCAAAATATTCCCCGCTTTAAGTTTAGCCTTTTGGATTATCTCTTTAGCCGCCTTATAGGCTTGTTCTTTAATTTGTTCCATTCAGATTCTCCTATAATATGAGATATGTGTTAATTATACCGCAAAAAATTAAAAAATCAACATTGATTATTTTCCGCATAATATATATAATGAATATATAAGTTAAAACACCGGAGGTTAAAATGAAATCCTTAATATCTTTAATTTTAGTTTTTGTCCTTTGTTTTTGTCTTGTCGGTTGTTCGTTTTTTGAAAACCCGTCGGAGCCTATAACAAATAACAGTTCAATCGAGCAGACAGACTCAAATGAACAAAGCGGTTCAAAGGAGGATACCCCCGTTTTTGATTTTAGTTCCCCAGAGTTAAGACTTGTAAATCCTTGGAATCCTATTCCCGAAGGCTTTGACCCCGAACTTGCTCTTATTGACAAGGCCTACGCAGGTTTTGAGTCCGCCCAGTTTGACGCCAGCGCTATTGATGCGCTTCACGCCCTTTGCGACGCCGCAAAGGCAGACGGAATAAAACTTACCGTTATTTCCGCCTACCGCACAAATGATTACCAGACCTTTAACTTTAACCGCAAGGTTGAGCGTCTTATGGCCGCCGACTCCTCCCTCACAAGAGAACAGGCCGAAGAAGCCGCCGAAAAGGTTGTTGCGAGACCCGGAACGAGCGAACATCAGGTAGGCCTTGCGGTCGACTTTAACTCGGTTGAAGACAGTTTTAAAGACACAAAGGCTTACGCTTGGCTTGTTGAAAACTGCACCGACTACGGCTTTATTCTTCGCTATACAAAGGAAAAACAGGAAATAACCGGCATTATCCCTGAGCCCTGGCACTACCGATATGTCGGAGTCGAGGCGGCAAAGAAAATGGTAGCGGAAAATCTCTGCCTTGAAGAATTTATTGAGAAGTATAATACCCAACCTTAAATTCTTCTTGTATTATTATCAAAATTAAGATAAAATAAAGTTGTACCGCCAAGGTACAGAAAGTGAGGACTGTAAATGCTTGACAGAACCCAAACCTTTTCTCTTGGAACCGACCAGGAGCAAGAAATCCGTAATATTTTACTAACCGTTTACGAGGCTCTGCGTGAAAAGGGATATAACCCGATAAACCAACTTGTAGGTTATATTCTTTCCGAAGACCCGACCTATATTACAACCCACAATAACGCCCGTAACCTTATCCGCAGAATTGACCGCGACACTCTTCTTCAAAATCTGCTTAAATATTATCTGACCCACTAATTTGCGGAGGGCTTTTTATGAATTTTATACCAGCCGGAGCAAACGGTCTTGTTGATTGTTTTCTCCTTGTAAAAACCGCTAATAAGAAAACCTCCTCAAAAGGCGACGAGTATCTTGATATGACTCTTGCCGACAAGTCGGGCGAAATAAACGCTAAACTTTGGTCTTATGTACCCGCGGTTCACGGAGAATATGAGCCAGGCGATATTGTAAAGGTCAGAGGAACGGTCAGCCAATATAACGGAGCAGACCAACTTCGTATTGACAAAATCCGCCACGCCACCCCCGGCGACCAGGTTGACACAAACGAACTTGTAAAGTCGGCTGATTATTCGGGAGAGGCGATGTTTGGCGAACTTATCGGTATTGCCGAAGGTTTTAAGGACGAGGATATTAAAAGAATTGTTGTAACCCTTTTAAATGAGAATAAGGAGAAACTTCTTTACTGGCCTGCGGCTTTTAAACTTCATCACGCAATCCGTTCGGGTCTTATGATGCATGTGCTGTCAATCGTACGCCTTGCCGAGCGTGTCTGCGAGGTTTATCCTTTTGTTGACCGCGACCTGCTTTTAGCGGGGGCAATGCTTCACGATATCGCAAAAACCACCGAGTACGAAATTACTCCGTCGGGTCTTGCTTCGGGTTATACTGTTAAGGGAAATCTTATAGGACATCTTGCCCAAGGGGCTATGATGATTGAAGATACCGCAAAAAAACTCGGCATTGATTCAGAGGTTGTTTTTCTTCTTGAACATATGGTGCTGTCCCATCACGGAGAACCTGAATTTGGCGCAGCGGTACGCCCTGCTTTTATTGAAGCGGAACTGCTTAGCCAACTTGATATGATGGACGCTCGTATGTTTGAAATGAAAGAGGCTACCGAAAACGCCGAAAAGGGCGGTTTTACGGGAAAACTTTGGAGTATGGATAACCGCAAACTCTATAATCACGGACGAGAAGATTTTGAAAAAGAGGTAAAACTCTTTTAAATGATGTAGGACTTCGTCCTGTGATGCACTCCTGTGGTGTATGATGCTCGGCTTCGCCGAATGATGTATGTGCTTCGCACAAATTTCGGAGTCTGCGACGCATTTATATTCGTGTGGCAAAGCCACACACCTTAATGTTGCCGCAAGGCAACGCATCATTGCCGAAGGCAGCATCATTACGACGTAACATCATTTGCGAAGCAACCATAATTACAAAATTAAAGGAGATAAAAATTATGATTATTACAAAAGATATGCTTATTGGAGATGTTTTAGATATTGATGTAGGTTGTGCTGAATATTTCTTTGAAATCGGTATGCACTGCCTCGGTTGCCCCGCTTCCAGAGGGGAAACCATTGAACAGGCTTGTGAGGTTCACGGAACCGACGTTGACGCCCTTCTTGCAAAACTCAACGCCTACTTCAACAAGTAATGAGACAACTTAAAACAAGGCTTTATACCGTATCGACCCTCGTACCAAAAGGTGCGAGGGTCGCAGACATAGGTACAGACCACGGACATCTTCCTATATATTTAGTTCAAAACGGAATTTGTCCGAATTGTATCGCCTGTGACATTAAGGAAAAGCCCCTTGAAAACGCTAAATCCAACATAAAAAAGGTTGGTATTTCTTCGATTGAAACCCGTTTGGGCGCAGGACTTGAAGTTATTTTGCCAAGCGAGGTTGACTGCATTACCATTGCCGGAATGGGCGGAGAGGTAATTTCGGCAATTCTTGAAAATGCGCCTTGGGTAAAGGACAGTAAATACACCCTTATTCTTCAGCCTATGACCTCGGCAGACCATCTTCGTACTTGGCTTTGCGAAAACGGTTTTTCTTTCGAAAAGGAAGTCGCCTGCGAAGAAAACCGAAAGGTTTATACCGTTATAAAGGCGGTTTTTTCAGGGGAATGTTTTACTCCGGACGAGGTTTTTTGCCGTATAGGAAAATTAAAACCCGACAAAGAAGCCAACATAAAATACATTCAAAAACAGGCGAAAATTATTAAAGAACTAATTGACGAAAGGTCTAAAAAAGGCCTTGATACCTCTTTATATCAAGAGATTTATTCGAAATTATTAACATAGGAGTTTTCTATGCCACTTGACGGAATCTTTTTAAGTCACCTAAAAGAAGAACTTCAAACTTCGGTCGGCTGCAGAGTCGATAAAATACACCAACCCTCAAGAGATGAGTTGGTGTTAAATTTGCGTTCGGTGGCTTTCAGCGGAAAACTTCTTATATCGGCTCGTTCGTCAGGGGCAAGAATTCATTTTTCCTTAGCAAAATTTGATAACCCTGCCGAGCCTCCCGCCTTTTGTAAACTGATTAGAAAACATCTGTCTTCGGCAAAAATTACCGCTGTTGAACAAGCGGGGCTCGACCGTATACTTTTTATCCGTTTTATGACCTATAACGAGATGGGGGATGTTGTTCACCCCTTTCTTGCGATAGAACTTATTACGGGACGTGCAAACATTATTCTTTGCGAGGAAAGCGGCAGAATCCTTGACGCTTTACACCGCTCGGATATTGAAAGTTCGACTAGACTTATTCAGCCGGGCTTGGTCTATTCGCTTCCCGAAAAAGAAGAAAAGTTAAATCCTTTTTATTGCTCTGAAAAAGAACTGTCAGACGCTGTATGTTCTTCCTTAAAACCGCTTGGTTCGGCTTTTGTATCTCTTATTGACGGAGTTTCTCCCCTTGTGTCCCGAGAACTTGCCTTTAGGGTTGTTGACGATACCGACATTCCCGCAAACCAACTTGATTTACAGCAAAAAGAGGCACTAATTGAGGTTTTAAGAGAATTTAAAAAAGACCTTTCAAACCCCGCCTCCTACACCCTTAAAGACCAAAACGGCCAGCCAAAAGATTTTAGTTTCATTCCCATTTTTCAGTACGGTCAAGCGATTAAGTCGGTAAAAGAGGAAAGTTTCAGTCTTCTTCTCGACGGATTTTATAACGAGAAAGACCAAATTGCCCGAATTAAAACAAAATCTCAAGATATTTTACGGCTTCTCAGCAATATAAAAAACCGTACGGAACGAAAACTTGAATACCGACTAAAAGACCTTGAAAAGTGTAAAAACCGCGAACAACTCCGTATTTACGGGGAACTTCTTAAAGCCAATATTTACTCCATAGAAAAAGGCTCTTCTTTTGCAAGGGTTCAAAACTACTATGACGAAAATATGGATTTTATTGACATTCCGCTCGACCCCACTCTTTCCCCCTCTGCAAATGCGGCAAAATATTTTAAAGAGTACAAAAAAACATATACCGCAGAGCAGACCCTTACCGCCCTCATTGCAGAGGACAAAAAAGAACTTATATACATTGATTCGGTGCTTCTCGCCTTGTCCGAGGCAAAAAGCGTTTTGGACCTTTCTGAAATCAGAGAAGAACTTGCCGACGCAGGATATATTTTCAGAAACGAAAAGCAAAAAAGAAAGACCGAACTATCAAAACCCAGACAGTTCGAAACACAAAGCGGTTTTAAAATTCTGGTAGGTAAAAACAACCGCCAGAACGACCTTCTTACAACTAAACTCGCGAGCAAACACGACCTCTGGTTTCACACAAAGAACATTCCCGGTTCGCACGTTATACTTATAACCGAAGGAAAAGAGGTTGATGACGATTCCCTTTTATTTGCCGCAAGGCTGTCGGCAGGTTTCTCAAAAGCCTCAAAGGGAGAAAATGTGCCTGTAGATTTTACCGAGGTTCGTTTTGTTAAAAAGCCGTCGGGTGCAAAACCGGGAATGGTAATTTACAGCAAAAACAAGACAATATACGCAAAACCCTATGAAACTACCTAAACGTTTTCTTGGAAATTTTTTTCTACTTTACCTATGTTTTCTCTTGTAAATACCGCTCTTATATAATATAATGTGTATGTATGAAATACGACATAAAATAGGAGACAGACCCTTGAAAGAAATAGATATTATTAAAATTCTTAAATACTTGTTCTCAAAACTTGTTATTATCCTTATCAGCGGAGCCTTGTGTGCTGCTATAGGCTTTGGCTACAGTGTTTTAATCGAAAAGCCCGTTTACCGCACCTCCTGCACAATTTTAGTTAACAACGGCGCCTTGACCGATGAATATACAGGTTCTTCCATTGTTTCGGGAAGTAATATTTCGGCTTCTTTAGGCCTCGTTACAACCTGTGTTGATATTTTAAAAAGCGACAATATTTATAAAGACCTTGCCGCTTCTTTTAACAATGAATATTCCTATGACAGTCTTCAGCGCCTGTTTTATATTAGAGCAAGAAGCGAGGATTCCTTGCTTATTGATATCTACGCTTATGGCTCTAATCCAAATCAGGCAAAAATACTTGCAAATAATTTTTTGGAAATTGTTCCCACATATATTCCAAACACTATTACAAATGCGGGTGTTAAAATTCTCGCCACTGCAGATAAAGTGGTTAAAACAGGTCCTAGAACCTCTTTTAACATAGGTGTCGGCGCTCTTGTCGGTGTTGTTTTAAGCAGCGCTTTTTTCCTTATCCTCTTCTGTTTTAAAAACACAATTCAAAGCGAGAAAGATTTTAAAAATAACTATACCATTCCGCTACTTGGAACTGTTCCTTATTTTGAAAACAACAAAACAGGAGGAAAACGAAATGGCAAATTTGGAAAATAACACGGCAATACAGTTTTCGGTTGCCGAATCATATAAAACTATTCGCACCAATCTGCTTTTTCTTCTTTCCCAGGTTGCCGGTTGCAAGGTAATAACCGTTTCAAGCCCCAAGGCGTGTGAGGGAAAAACGACAAACGCTATAAATATCGCAATCGCCTTTTCACAACTTGGAAAAAGGGTTCTGCTGATTGATGCAGACCTGAGACGCCCAACAATTGCCCGAAAACTCAAACTCGAAAATACTGACGGACTTACAGGAATTTTAGCCGGTCTGTGTGGCTCGCCAGAGGCAATTATAACTGTCAATCCCTCTTTCGATGTTCTTACCTCGGGTATAATTCCGCCGAACCCTTCGGAACTTCTGGCTTCATCCTCCTTTGATAAACTTATCAGCAGTTTGCGTCTTGCTTATGACTATATTATCATTGATACTCCTCCGGCAGGAATGGTATCCGACGCTTTGCTTGTTGCACCAAAAACCGAAGGCATTCTTCTTGTAGTTAAGGAAAAAGCCACCTCTCATAACGACTTTGAACGTCTGCTTGACAACCTTAAACTTGCTGACATAAAGGTACTTGGTGCGGTTCTCAACGGTTCTAGGTCAAAAGAGGTATACTCTAACTATAAAAGCGTATACTAATTTAAACGGGGGCTTTGCCTCCGTTTAACACTTTAGGAGAATTTTATGATAACCTCAAAAACCTTAAATATAAACAATTCGGGTGGGGTTTGCTACCTGACCTTTCCGAAAATAGAACAAGCGGGCGGGGTTCGTCACGCATTTTCTACAAGGCTCGGCGGAGTTAGTCGGGGCGACTGCTCGACTATGAACTTTGGTTTTAATTTAGGTGACGACCCGTTGGCAGTAAGAGAAAATTTTAAAATCTTCTGCTCGGCTTTCGGGGCAAAGAGCGAAAATGTAGTTGTCGCTCAGCAAACCCACACAAACAATATTAAAGTAGTTACAAAAGACGACCTTGGAAAAGGGCTTATAAAAGAACGCGACTATACCGATGTTGACGGTCTTGTTACAAATGTTCGGGGAGCGGTTCTTGTAACCCAGTATGCCGACTGTACCCCCCTCGCCTTTTACGACCCCGTAAAAAAGGTTATAGCAACCTCTCACGCGGGTTGGAAAGGCACCGTTTTAGAAATTGCCTTAAAAACAGTTGAACTGATGAAAGACCGTTTCGGCTCTGACCCGAAGGATATTCTTTGCGGAATAGGGCCTAATATCAGCAAATGCTGTTACGAGGTAGATGACCCTGTTATAAACGAGATAAATAAACTCGCCTATCTTGATAAAAGGGCTTGTTACACCGATAAAGGAAACGGCAAATATATGCTCAATTTAAAAGAGGTTAACCGAGAAATTCTGCTCTTTGCGGGAATTCTTCCCGAAAATATTGATATAGCCGACCTTTGTACCTGTTGTAACAGCGACATTTTCCATTCCCACCGAGCCTCAAAAGGCAAACGAGGAACACTTGCTTTAATGATAGCACTTGACTGAAAACCAAAAATACCACTTTACAACACTAATGAGTTAAGGTATAATTATATAAATTATAATTTAAGGAAGTTTTAATATGCCCCAAAAGATAAGCGAAGAAATGATAAATGACCTATACCAACTTTTCGCCTCGATAGACAACGCCGAAGATTTCCGTCTGCTTCTTGACGACCTTTGTACCTACAAGGAAATTGAGCAGATGGCAGGTCGTATTGCGGCGGCTAAACTGTTTATGGAGGGAAAAACCTATAACCAGGTAATAGACGCAACCAACATCAGTTCGGCAACCCTTTCCCGTGTGTCCCGCTGTGTTCAGCGAGGAGACGGTTACAGAAAATTTTTAAAGGAGAGTAAAGAAAAATGAAAATAGATACCGCTTGTATTCACGAAGGATATAAACCAAGTCAGGGAGAACCCAGACAACTTCCCATCTGGCAAAGCACAACCTTTAAATATGACACCAGCGACTATATGGGAAAACTTTTCGACCTTGAGGCGTCAGGCTATTTCTATACCCGTCTTCAAAACCCCACTAACGACGCCGTTGCCGCAAAAATCTGTGCTATGGAGGGCGGTGTTGCAGGAATGCTCACCTCGTCAGGCCAGGCGGCTAACTTCTACGCAATTTTTAATATTTGCGAATCGGGAGACCACTTTATTGCTTCTTCGGCAATTTACGGCGGAACATATAACCTTTTTGGCGTTACTATGAAAAAAATGGGTATTGAGTGTACCTTTGTTGACCAGAATTTACCCGAAGAGGAACTTGAAAAGTATTTTAAACCCAATACCAAGGCGGTTTTCGGCGAAACTGTTACCAACCCTACCGTTACGGTATTTGACTTTGAGAAATTCTCCCGCCTTGCCCATAAGCACGGCGTTCCCCTAATTATTGACAACACCTTTGCTACCCCCGTTAACTGCCGTCCTTTTGAGTGGGGCGCAGATATTGTTACCCACTCTACAACAAAGTATATGGACGGTCAGGGCGTCGGTGTGGGCGGTTGTATTGTTGACAGCGGAAACTTCGACTGGGCAAAATACCCCGAAAAGTTCCCCGGTCTTTGCACCCCCGACGAATCTTACCACGGAATTACCTATACCGAGCGTTTCGGTAAAGGCGCCTATATTACCAAGGCTACCGCTCAACTTATGCGTGACCTTGGCTCAATTCAGTCGCCCCAGAACGCTTTTTACCTTAATTTAGGTCTTGAAACCCTTGCGGTTAGAATGGACCGCCACTGTGCTAACGCACTTGCCGTTGCAAAGTTCCTTAAAGAGCAAGATAAGGTTGCCTGGGTTCACTACGCAGGACTTGAGGGTGACGAGTACTATGACCTTGCAAAGAAATATATGCCCCGTGGCACCTGTGGCGTTTTAGCCTTTGGAATTAAGGGCGGAAGAGAAAAATCCATTAAATTTATGGATAGCCTTAAATTCTGCAGTATTGCAACCCACGTTGCCGACGCTAAAACCTGTCTGTTACACCCCGCAAGTCATACCCACCGCCAACTGTCCGAAAGCCAACTTATTGAAGCCGGCATTAACCCCGACCTTATAAGACTTTCTGTGGGTATTGAAAGCGCAGAAGATATTATTGCCGACCTAAAACAAGCACTTGA
>JAZSLH010000116.1:0-9146 GCA_045535275.1 Acutalibacteraceae bacterium | reverse complement strand
GATGATAGCGTTGTTGTTTACGAGGTCAACAATTCCCTTGAAGGTATCTTCAGCACCGATAGGAAGCTGAATCGGAACTGCATTACACTGGAAACGTTCTTTAACCATTTTAAGAACGTTAAAGAAGTCGGCTCCCATAATGTCCATTTTGTTTACATAAATCATACGGGGAACCTTATATTCGTCAGCCTGACGCCAAACGGTTTCAGACTGAGGCTCAACGCCTCCCTTTGCACAAAGTACAGTTACAGAGCCGTCGAGTACACGAAGGGAACGCTGAACTTCAACGGTGAAGTCAACGTGTCCGGGGGTGTCGATAATATTGATACGATGGTCTTTCCAGAAGCATGTAGTAGCAGCGGAGGTGATGGTGATACCTCTCTCCTGCTCCTGTGCCATCCAGTCCATAGTAGCCGTACCGACGTGCGTTTCACCAATTTTATGGTTAACACCGGTATAGTACAGAATACGCTCGGTAGTAGTGGTTTTACCAGCGTCAATGTGAGCCATAATACCAATATTTCTTGTCATTTCAAGAGATACTTTTCTTGCCATAATATACTCCTTTTAAGAAAAATCAGTATTAGTAAATTACCATCTGTAGTGTGCGAAAGCCTTATTTGCTTCAGCCATTTTATGAGTGTCTTCACGCTTTTTAGCAGCGCCGCCAACACCGTTGATAGCATCGAGAATTTCGCCAGCAAGTCTTTCCTTCATTGTTCTTTCATTACGCTTACGGCTGTAAGCAGTGAGCCAACGAAGGCCTAAAGTCTGCTTTCTTTCAGGACGAACCTCAAAAGGAACCTGATAGGTAGCACCGCCCTTACGGACAGCCTTAACTTCGAGTTGGGGCATTACGTTTTCCATAGCCTCTTCGAAAACCTCAAGGGGTTCTTTTCCTGTCTTTTCGTTAATGATTTCAAAAGCACCATATACAATCTTCTGTGCTACGCCCTTCTTACCGTCAAGCATAATGTTGTTGATAAGACGGGTAACGATTTTAGAGTTGTATACCGGATCGGGCAAAACGTCACGTTTTGCAACAAAACCTCTTCTTGGCACTTCTCTTCCCTCCTTCACAATAATGATATCATAGGTACTCGAGTAATTTCTTTCCCGTTTGTACCAAGCAAGGCGTATTATATATAAACGCCGCTTGATAAACTGCAGCTTGAATTATTTAGTATAATTTCAAACTTACTTTGCGCCTGCCTTAGGACGCTTTGCGCCGTATTTAGAACGAGACTGCATACGTTTAGCAACACCCTGAGCATCTAATGAGCCACGGATGATATGGTAACGCACACCAGGTAGGTCCTTAACACGTCCGCCGCGGATAAGCACAACGCTATGCTCCTGCAGGTTATGACCGATTCCGGGAATATAAGCAGAAACTTCGATTCCGTTAGAAAGACGAACTCTGGCAATTTTACGAAGAGCAGAGTTAGGCTTTTTAGGGCTTGTGGTCTTAACAGCAGTACATACGCCACGCTTTTGAGGAGAATCGTTATCGGTTAAAGTGCGCTTCATAGAGTTATAGCCCTTTAAGAGCGCAGGAGCCTTAGCCTTTTTCTCAACGGTTTCTCTTCCGCTACGTACTAACTGGTTAAAGGTCGGCATATCGCACCTCCTTAAATAAAATGTATATCACGCATACGGAGAGACTCCGTATGCGTTATATCTTGATTTTGCGGTTTAAGGTCGCATTCCCACACAATAAAGTATTTTAACACCTGAAAACAATAATGTCAACAGTTTTTTACCTTATTCTACAGTTGTTTCTTCGGTTTCAAAATGTTCGGTAGTTTCGGTAACTTTGTTATCATAAGCCATTTTCATACCGGTTCCGGCAGGAACGAGTTTACCGATAATAACATTTTCCTTAAGACCGAAGAGCGGGTCTTCCTTACCCTTGATTGCAGCCTCGGTGAGAACCTTGGTGGTTTCTTGGAAGGACGCTGCAGAAAGGAAGGATTCGGTAGCAAGAGATGCTTTGGTAATACCGAGCAGGGTCTGGTTGTAGGAGGCTTTAACAAGGTTCTCCTCCCCTGCCTTAATACGTTCAGCAATTTCTTTGTTTGCTTTAAGCACTTCTGCCAACTCGTAACTTACGCCCTGAAGAAGTTCGGTTGAACCCGGGTCGGTAATTACGAATTTTCTCATCATCTGACGGATGATAACCTCAATGTGCTTATCGTTAATGTCAACACCCTGGGTTCTGTAAGCGTTCTGAATTTCGGCAATAATGTAATTCTGAACGAATTCAGGTCCCTGTGCTTCGAGAATATCCTGAGGATATTTAGCACCCGGAATAAGCAGGTCTCCTGCTTTTACCTGGTCGCCTTCGGCAACTAAAGGACGAATACCGTAAGGAATTACTACCTTTTCTTCTCTTACATTCTCATCATCAGTAATAATGATTACATTAGAACGCTTCTCTTCGGCAATACGAACACGTCCGTCGATTTTAGCGATAAGACCGCAACGTTTAGGACGTCTTGCTTCGAAGAGTTCTTCAACTCGGGGAAGACCCTGGGTAATATCTTCGGTAGATGCGATACCACCGGTATGGAAGGTACGCATTGTGAGCTGGGTACCGGGTTCACCGATTGACTGAGCGGCAACGATACCAACTGCTTCACCAACGGTTACAGGTCTTCCGGTTGCAAGGTTGCTTCCGTAACACTTGATACATACGCCGTGGTGACTGTGGCAGGTTAGGATTGAACGTATTGTTACCTTTTCTACGCCTGTTGCAACAATTTTTTCTGCGTCGGCGGGGGTCATCATAGTATCCTTGCTAACAAGGATTTCGCCGGTTTTCTCATCAACAAAGTCATTAAGCAGATATCTGCCCACAAGACGTTCGCTGAGTTTTTCAATTTCGTGATTTCCGTCCATAATGGAGGTGATTTCAAGACCGCTTTCGGTGCCGCAATCTTCATCGCGGATAATAACGTCTTGAGAAACGTCAACAAGACGACGGGTCAGATAACCCGAGTCGGCGGTACGAAGAGCGGTATCTGCAAGACCTTTACGCGCACCACGGGAAGAAATAAAGTATTCCTGAACGTTAAGACCTTCACGGTAACTGTCACGAATAGGAACTTCGATAACCTTACCTGCGGTATTGGAAATGAGGCCTCGCATACCTGCGAGCTGACGAATCTGAGCCATAGAACCACGAGCACCCGAATCGGCCATCATAAAGATGGGGTTGAACTCATCAAGGTGGTCTTTAAGGGCGTTACCTACGTCTTCAGAAGTCTTGTTCCAGATTTCAATTACGTGACGGCTCTTTTCATCCTTATTGATAAGTCCACGGTTGAAACTACGGTTTACTTTATCAATCTGAACCTCTGCATCGGCAATAAGTTGAGCCTTGATGGGAGGAATTACCGCATCTACAACCGAAACGGTTATTGCACCCTTGGTAGAGAACTTAAAGCCGGTAGCCTTAACATTATCAAGAACGATAGCGGCTTTACTTGTTCCGTGTTTAGCGATACAAGCGTCGATAATTTTACCAAGTTGTTTCTTTCCAACCTTATTCTGAATAACATCGTCGTTAGAGTCAACGGTGAGTTTGGTTGCATCTTTAACCTTATAGCAAATTTCAAGGTCCAAAGCGTGTTCAGGGTCGGTTCTGTCGACAAAACCGATATCCTGAGGAATAGATTCGTTGAAGATAAGGAAACCAACGGTACACCAAACGAGTTTGGAAACGCCGTCCTTAACAAAACGAACTCGGATAGGAGCGTGGAGGCCGACAACACCGTCGTTATAAGCCATAATGGCTTCGTCCTTATCCTTAAACACCTTGTTTGCGCCGGGTTCGTCGGCTTTAACAAGAGTGAGGTAGTAAGAACCGAGTACCATATCCTGAGTAGGAACGGCAACAGGCTTACCATCAGAGGGTTTAAGCAGGTTGTTAGCGGCAAGCATTAAGAAACGGGCTTCTGCCTGAGCCTCTGCAGAAAGGGGTACGTGAACTGCCATCTGGTCGCCGTCAAAGTCGGCGTTGTATGCGGTACATACAAGCGGATGGAGTTTAATTGCTTTACCTTCTACTAAAACGGGCTCAAACGCCTGAATACCTAAACGGTGAAGTGTAGGAGCACGGTTTAGAAGAACGGGATGTTCTTTAATTACGGTTTCAAGGGCGTCCCAGATTTCAGAAGAAGCACGTTCAACCATTTTACGAGCCGTTTTAATATTAGTTGCTTCCTTGGTTTCAACAAGACGCTTCATTACGAAAGGCTTGAAGAGTTCAAGAGCCATTTCTTTAGGAAGTCCGCACTGATACATTTTAAGTTCGGGTCCTACAACGATAACCGAACGTCCCGAATAGTCAACACGCTTACCGAGAAGGTTCTGACGGAAGCGTCCCTGCTTACCTTTAAGCATATCGGAAAGAGATTTAAGAGCACGGTTATTAGGACCGGTAACTGCTTTACCTCTTCTGCCGTTGTCGATAAGGGCGTCAACGGCTTCTTGAAGCATTCTCTTTTCGTTTCTAACGATAATATCGGGGGCTCCGAGTTCCAAAAGTCTTTTAAGACGGTTATTACGGTTGATAACACGTCTGTAAAGGTCGTTAAGGTCGGAGGTTGCAAAACGTCCGCCGTCGAGTTGAACCATGGGACGTAAATCCGGAGGAATTACCGGAATTACATCAAGAATCATCCATTCGGGGCGGTTACCGGACGCGCGGAAAGCCTCTAAAACTTCAAGACGCTTAAAAATGCGAAGTCTTTTCTGTCCCGAAGCGGTTTCAAGTTCTTCACGAAGTTCAGCGCAGGTTGCATCGAGGTCGATTTCGCAAAGAAGTTCCTTGATTGCCTCGGCACCCATACCTGCCTTGAAATCATCTTCATAGAGTTCACGCATATCGCGGTACTGTTTTTCGTTTAGGAGAGATTTCTTCTCAATAGGAGTGTTACCGGGGTCGGTAACTATATACTTTGAGAAATAGAGAACCTGTTCAAGAGCCTTGGGAGAAATATCAAGGGCAAGACCCATTCTTGAGGGAATAGTCTTGTAATACCAGATATGAGATACGGGAGCGGCAAGTTCAATTGAACCCATTCGCTCACGGCGTACCTTTGCGCGAGTAACCTCGACTCCGCAACGCTCACAGACCTTGCCCTTATAGCGAATTCTTTTATACTTTCCGCAGTGGCACTCCCAGTCTTTCTGGGGTCCGAAAATGCGTTCGCAGAAAAGACCGCCCTGTTCGGGTTTTAAGGTTCTGTAGTTAATGGTTTCGGGCTTGGTAACCTCGCCGTATGACCAACTTCTTATCTGCTCAGGAGAAGCGAGACCAATTTTTATTGACTCAAATTCGATATTTTCCATGATTTCGTTTCCTCCTTATTATTCTTCATCGTCTGAATAGGTTTCTTCTTGTGCAGAAGCAACATATTCGCCGGTTTCATCAACCTCGCCGAAGCCTGTCATATCGTCCATAACATTTTCGGTTAGTTCATCGTTAAACACCGGTGGAGTGAGTCCGAGTTCTTCGTCCT
Organism: Acutalibacteraceae bacterium; assembly: GCA_045535275.1. Taxonomy (GTDB): domain Bacteria; phylum Bacillota; class Clostridia; order Oscillospirales; family Acutalibacteraceae; genus SFWF01. Next base: position 3,618 of record JAZSLH010000116.1, on the reverse strand, counting down.
CTTCAAAGGTTTGTTTAAGGTCGATTTCCTGCTTTTCTTTATCAAGAACCTTAACATCAAGTCCTAAAGACTGAAGTTCCTTAATAAGAACCTTGAAGGATTCGGGAACACCGGGAGTGGGAACATTCTGACCCTTAACGATAGACTCGTAGGTCTTAACACGTCCAACCACGTCATCGGATTTAACGGTGAGGATTTCCTGGAGAGTGTATGCAGCGCCGTATGCTTCGAGCGCCCAAACTTCCATTTCACCGAAACGCTGTCCGCCGAACTGTGCCTTACCGCCGAGAGGCTGTTGGGTAACGAGAGAGTAAGGACCGGTAGAACGGGCGTGAATTTTATCATCTACAAGGTGATGAAGTTTAAGATAATACATATATCCAACGGTTACCGGGTTATCAAAAGGTTCACCGGTACGGCCGTCGAAGAGTTGAGTTTTTCCGTCTTCTCTGAAGCCTGCCATTTTCAGACACTCACGGATATCGGCTTCGTGAGCACCGTCGAATACGGGGGTTGCAATATGCCAACCGAGAGCCTTACAAGCGTAGCCGAGGTTAACCTCAAGAACCTGTCCGATATTCATTCGGGAAGGAACACCGAGGGGGTTAAGCACGATATCAAGAGGAGTACCGTCGGGGAGGAAGGGCATATCTTCACTTGGGAGAATTCGGGAAACAACACCCTTATTTCCGTGACGACCTGCCATCTTATCGCCGACAGAGATTTTTCTCTTCTGAGCAATATAGCAACGAACAACGAGGTTTACACCGGGAGAAAGTTCAGAAGAATTTTCTCTGGAGAAGACCTTAACATCAACAATAGTACCGTACTCGCCGTGGGGAACACGCAGAGAAGTATCACGCACTTCCCTAGCCTTTTCACCGAAGATTGCACGAAGAAGGCGTTCTTCGGCGGTCAGTTCGGTTTCTCCCTTGGGGGTAACTTTACCAACAAGGATATCTCCTGCGGTAACTTCGGCACCGATACGGATAATTCCTCTCTCGTCGAGGTCTTTAAGAGCGTCTTCGCCGACATTAGGAATATCTCTTGTGATTTCTTCGGGTCCGAGTTTTGTATCTCTGGCTTCAATTTCATATTCTTCAATATGAATAGAAGTATACATATCCTCGCGGACAAGTTTTTCGTTTATGAGAACGGCGTCCTCATAGTTATAACCTTCCCAGGTCATAAAGCCGATAAGAGCGTTACGGCCGAGGGAGATTTCTCCGTTATCGGTTGCAGGGCCGTCAGCGATTACTTCGCCCTCTTCAACCTTTTGTCCTACAGCAACAATAGGACGCTGATTTATACAGGTTCCGTGGTTAGAACGGAGGAATTTGATAAGTTCATACTCATCAACCTCGCCGTTTTTAGCACGGATAACAATTTTGTCAGCGGCGGCAGTTACAACGGTACCTGCACGTTTTGCAAGAACAACAACACCCGAGTCAACAGCAGCCTTATATTCGATACCTGTTCCGACAAAGGGGCTTTCGGTAACGAGAAGCGGAACTGCCTGCTTCTGCATGTTAGAACCCATGAGTGCACGGTTGGTATCGTCGTTTTCAAGGAAGGGTATCATTGCGGTAGCAACCGAAACAACCATTTTAGGCGAAACGTCCATAAAGTCGACCTCGGAGGGTGCGATTTCAAGGAAGTCGTCACGGTGGCGTACGTTTACTCTTGAACGGACAAAATGACCGTTTTCGTCAAGAGGTTCGTTTGCCTGGGCAATTACATACTCGTCCTCGGTATCAGCAGTCATATATACAACTTCGTCAAGCACCTTACCTGTCTTTTTGTCGACACGACGATAGGGAGCCTCAATAAAGCCATATTCGTTAATTCTTGCAAAGGTTGCAAGATAGGAAATAAGTCCGATGTTGGGTCCTTCAGGAGTTTCGATAGGACACATACGGCCATAATGGGTGTAGTGAACGTCACGAACTTCGAAGGAAGCACGGTCACGGGAAAGTCCTCCGGGACCGAGTGCGGACAGACGGCGCTTATGGGTGAGTTCCGAAAGCGGATTGGTCTGGTCCATAAACTGAGAAAGGGGCGAAGAGCCGAAGAACTCTTTAATTGCGGCAACAACAGGACGGATATTGATTAAAGACTGAGGAGTGATTGAGTCTACATCCTGAGCCTGAAGAGCCATTTTCTCGCGGACTACTCTTTCCATTCGGGAGAAGCCGATTCGGAACTGGTTCTGGAGAAGTTCTCCTACAGAACGGATACGACGGTTTCCAAGATGGTCGATATCATCTGTAGTACCGATATCATAAGGAAGATTTATAAAGTAGTTTACGGAAGCAAAGATATCCTCTGCGGTTATGTGTTTAGGCATAAGGGCAGAAAGGTTAACCTTGATTGCCTCGGAGATTTCTTCCTCGGTAGTATTGTTTTCAAGAATTTCTTTAAGCACACGATAGGAAACGTTTTCGTTTACGCCGAGCGCTTTAGTATCGAAGGATACAAAATCGGCAATATCAACCATACCGTTAGTGAGGATTTTGAGTTCTCTAACAGTACCGTTTACATCTTCAACCTTGATATAAGCCTCGCTGACGCCCTTCTTTTCGAGCAGGATAGCCTTATCCTTTGTGATAACCTCTTCGGGCTCGGCAAGAAGTTCTCCTGTCATATCATCAACAATAGCGCGGGAAAGCACCTTGCCGATTATACGGGGGGCAAGGCTGAATTTCTTGTTATATTTATAACGACCTACTCGGGAAAGGTCATATCTTCTCTCATCGTAGAAAAGTTGAGCCAGATAACTCTGTGCTCCCTCAACAGTTGCAGGTTCGCCCGGACGAAGTTTTTTATAAACTTCGATAAGAGCATCATCTACATTATTTGTGGTATCTTTATCGAGGGTTGCAGCAAGACGCTCTTCGTCACCTAAAAGTTGACGGATTTCTTCGTTTGTTGCAACGCCTAAAGCACGAACAAAGGTAGTGAGGGGAAGCTTACGGTTTTTATCAATTCTTACATAAAGAACATCACTTAAATCAGTTTCGTATTCAAGCCAAGCGCCACGGTTGGGTATGATGGTTGAATTGAAAAGTTTTTTGCCGGTTTTTTCCTCAATTTTAAGGCCGTAATATGCACCGGGAGAACGAACAAGTTGGGAAACAATTGCACGTTCAGCACCATTTATTACAAAGGTACCCGACTCGGTCATTATGGGGAAATCACCAAGGAAAACTTCGCTTTCTTTAATTTCACCCGTTTCATTATTTAAAAGACGGGCTTTTACACGCAGAGGCGCAGCGTATGTCGTATCTCTCGCTTTACACTCCGTTACATCATACTTCGGCTTCTCATCAAGACGGTAGTCAATGAAATCAAGCACAAGATTGCCGGTGTAATCGGTTATGGAAGACATATCAGAAAGAGCCTCTTTAAGACCTTCTTCCACAAACCACTTATACGAGTCTTTCTGAATTTCAATGAGGTTAGGCATATCAATAACTTCATTGATTTTGGAGAAACTCATACGAGTGTTTTTGCCAAGCTGAACCGGCTTTACCATTGCTTCAGATGCCATAAGCTTTAATCACTCCTTATTAATTCTGTGCGGACCTTCCGCACCGCAAGACTGATAGCCAAAAAGGT
>JAZSLH010000115.1:0-3199 GCA_045535275.1 Acutalibacteraceae bacterium | reverse complement strand
TTTCTATGGCTCGGGGAGAAAGGTCGGACAGATTGCCAATCGGCGTTCCGACTACATAAAGTTTTCCAGACATTAAATATGTCCCTCCTTATAAGGTCCGTAAATTTCGAGCATTTCAGAACTTAAACTGCCCTTTTCATCATAAACAAAAAGAGGCGGTAAAATTCGAACTCCACTTTTTGCATCTCTTTTGCCCTCGACAAGCACAAGCCAGGGTTCTTCCCCGATTTTTTTACAGACAATTCTAACCCGTTTTGGTTCTACCTTATATTTTCGCATAAGACAGATAATATCGGCAAGGCGTTCAGGGCGTTGGCAAATACAAAGATTGCCGGAAGATTTTAGCAGTTTTGAAGAGGTTTCTATTACATCTTCCAAAGTACACATAGTTTCATGACGGGCAACAATATCACGCTGACTTCGGCTTTTTATTCCCGCACCGTCTGCCTTATAGGGCGGATTGCAGGTTACAAGGTCAAAGGTGCCGAAAGGCAGTTTGCCTTTAAGGTCTTTAAGGTCGCTATGTAAAACGGCGAATTTATCGTTTGCCGATTTTTCAGCCAAAGACACCGCTTCTTCGCTTATTTCGTCCCCGACACTTTGCTCGGTTACACTATCACGGAGAAGAAGCAGCGCAATTATTCCGCAACCCGTTCCTAAATCGCAGTGGGTTTTAACCTTTTTTGTCTTGGCAAAGTCGGCAAGTAAAACCGCGTCGGTACCGAAGGTATGATTTTTTGAGACATAGGCAAAAAAGCCGTTTCCAAGCGGCTCTTTTTTTATATTTACGCCCGTGTCCATTTTACACCCTGGGGAGTATCTTCAAGGACGATACCCATTTCCTTTAGTTTGTCACGAATTGCGTCGGCAGTTTTAAAGTCTTTCGCCTTGCGAGCGGCGGTACGCTGTTCAATAAGTGCCTCAATTTCGGCGTCAAGGTTTTGAGTTTTGCGGTTATAAACAAGGCCTAAAACACCCGTTAGTTCGTCAAAGAGAGCGATTGCCGCTTCAATAGCGATTTTGCCTTGTGGCTCGGAGATAAAGGTATTGATTTCACGCACCATTGAGAAGAGCACACCGATAGCGTCGGCGGTATTGAAATCATCATCCATTGCATTTATAAAGTCATTCTTATATTTTTCTAAAAACTCGGGTGACTCTCCGCCGTCGGTTGCATTTTTAAGGGCAAAATCAAGATTATCACGGCAGGTATAAAGGCGTTCAAGGGCGTTTTTACCCTGCTCTAAAATATCGGTTGAATAGTTGATTGGACTTCTGTAATGAGAAGAAATCATCAGATAACGAATTGGCTCATAGCCGTAGACATTTGCAACCTCGCGAACGGTAAAGAAGTTATTAAGCGATTTTGACATTTTGCGGTTATCAACATTGATATAACCGTTGTGCATCCAGTAGTGAGCAAAATCGCAGCCGTTAGCACACTCACTTTGAGCAATTTCGTTTTCGTGGTGGGGGAAGATGAGGTCCTGACCGCCGCAGTGAATATCAATGGTTTTTCCAAGAAAACGACCCGCCATAGCCGAACACTCAATATGCCAACCCGGTCTTCCCTTTCCCCAGGGAGACTCCCAAAAAGGTTCGCCCGGTTTAGCCGATTTCCAAAGGCAGAAATCCATTGGGTCTTCCTTAATTTCGGTAACATCTATACGAGCACCTGCCTCAAGGTCATCAAGAGGTTGATGAGAAAGTTTTCCGTACTCACTGAACTTTTTGGCACGGAAATATACATCTCCTTTAGACTCATAGGCAAAGCCTTTTTCTATAAGCGAAGAGATAATATCCTGAATAGCGTCGATATTTTCGGTGGCTTTAGGGTGGACAGTTGCCTTGCGGACGCCAAGACCATTAGCGTCGGTCCAGAACTCCTCAATATAGCGCTCGGCAACCTCTTTGACGGTAATTCCCTCTTCGTTTGCCTTTTTTATAAGTTTATCGTCGATATCGGTAAAGTTCTGAACAAAGTTTACCTCAAAACCGCGCCACTCAAAATAGCGACGGAGCACATCGAAAACACAAAGGGGACGGGCGTTTCCGATATGAATATAGTTATAAACGGTAGGTCCGCAGGCGTAGATTTTAAGTTTTCCCTCTTCTACGGGGACAAGTTCTTGTTTCTCACGTGTTAAAGTATTGAAAATTTTCATAAAATTATCCTTTCTTAAGGGCGTTTAATTGCTTTTTAAGGGCACCGATTTCTTCTTCTAATCGGGAAATTTCCTGACTTACGGGGTCGGGAATATGAATTTGGTCAAGGGGTTTAACCTTTTCGCCGTTAAGACGGACAACTCTAGCGGGAACGCCCACGACCGTAGCCCCCTCGGGCACCTCTTCAAGAACGACGGCACCCGCGGCAATTCGGGCATTGTCTCCTACCTTAAAGGGACCGAACACCTTTGCTCCCGAAGAAATCATAACATTGTTTCCGATTGTGGGGTGGCGTTTTCCGACCTCTTTTCCCGTTCCGCCAAGGGTTACGCCCTGATAAATCAGAACATCATCACCAATTTCGGTAGTTTCGCCTATTACGACTCCTGTTCCGTGGTCGATAACAAGTCTTCTGCCGATAGTAGCACCCGGGTGAATTTCAATTCCCGTTTTTCTGGCGGCACGCTGACTTACCATTCGGGCAAGAAAGAACATTTTGTGTTTATAGAAAAAGTGGGCTACTCGGTACATACGAAGAGCCTTTACCCCGGGGTAGAGAAAGTAAATTTCAAAAAAATTACGGGCGGCGGGGTCGCGGTCCATAACCGCTTTAATATCTTCTCGAGTTCTTTTAAAAAACATATAAACTCCTTTCAAAAAGAACACGCCTCCATTGACCCTTTGGTCAACGGAGGCGGTAAAACCACGGTTCCACTCCTGTTTATAACTTGGCACCTTAACGCAGTGAGGACGCATAAAGGATACTAAAAATTCCCCCTTATGTGCTGGCGGGTGCACTTCACAAAATTCCAACACCTAAGGTTTCTTTCAGCCGACGAAAACCTCTCTCTTAAGGCGGTAAAATTGCTACTCTACCCGTTAAACGCATCTATATCTATACTTATTATATCAACTTTTTTGTTTTTGTCTACTATTATTTTGCCTGTTTTATGAAATCTTTGTTGTCGAGTAAATAAATCACACCCGAAATTACACAGAGGATTGCAGAAATCCAAAGAGGTACCGATACGGC
>JAZSLH010000022.1:0-2837 GCA_045535275.1 Acutalibacteraceae bacterium | reverse complement strand
CGCGACAGGCGGAGCGGTCTGCCAAAGTCTCGAGTACGGCAAATAATTTTGGGTACCGCCCGGGGCGGTCAAAATTATGCCGACGCAGAGTACCCCGTCCATAAAACCAAAGGTTAAGGGATGGGGTCAGAGTACCCCGTCCAAAAAACCAAAGGTTAAGGGATGGGGACAGCCGCACCGCCGCGACAGGCGGAGCGGTCTGCCAAAGTCTCGAGTACGGCAAATAATTTTGGGTACCGCCCGGGGCGGTCAAAATTATGCCGACGCAGAGTACCCCGTCCGAAACCGTCTCAAAAGAGGCGGTTTTTCTTTTTGGTGACAGGGATGAGAACCCGTAGCACCTCCGCATTGATTTTAACTAAACTATATGCTATACTAAATATAATACAGTACAAAAGGAGAACGATATGGATACATTTCTTGAACAGATTGTAAAGGTTAAACTTGACGGCAAGGCAAAGGGTATGGTTGTCGGAATACTTGTTGTTGACGCTTTGCTCATTTTAGGACTTGCTTTTCTTTCTTTATTTGTAAGTCCGATTCTGCTTTTGCTGGTTTTAGGAGTGGCCTGTTTTGGCTCATATAAACTTTTTTCTTTGCTTTCGGTTGAGTTTGAGTATATCATCACAAACGGCGACCTTGACATTGACCGCATAACTGCCAAATCGAGCAGAAAGCGTATGATGACAATAAAGTGCGCCAAGGTTGAAAAATACGGAGAATATAAGGGTCAGACCCCTACCGGCTCGGTTAAAAAAACCTATTTTTTCTGCAACAAAGACAGCGAAAATCTCGTTTATATGATTACCCCCGTTAAAGACGAGGGAATGGTTATGGTTGTAACCGAACTTGACGAAAGAATGAGAGAAGCGGTTGAGAAGTTTATTCCGAGGATTGCAAAGTAGATGATTGATTTGGAAAATATTCCCGAAATAGAGCCTTTTAAAGAGAAACCCCGAAAGAAAAACGCCTTTAAAAACGATTTTGGAGTTGCCCTTTCGGTAACGGGAAGTTACGGTATGCCCGGAGCGTCGATAATTTCATCAAAAGCCTGTCTTAAAACGGGGGTTGGGATACTTAAACTTGCCTGTTGCTCGGAAAATTACACCGCTTGTGCAGTTTCGCTTCCCGAGGCTATTCTGCTACCCCTTAAATCAAACGGAAAAACCTTTAGCAAAAGGGCGTTAAAACCGCTTCTTAAAGAACTTGAAAAGGTTTCGGCGGTGCTTATCGGTTGCGGACTGGGAATTTCGGCGGACAACGCTTTTTTGGTGAAAGAACTGCTTAAAGCGTCTAAGGTTCCCGTTGTTTTAGACGCCGACGGAATAAATCTTATAGCCGACGACATAGAATTTCTTAAAGATGTCAAGGCACCTTTGGTGCTAACTCCTCACCCCGGAGAAATGGCAAGGCTTTTAAAGACCGACAGCAAGGCGGTAGAAAGCAACCGAGCCGAAATTGCGAAGAAATTCTCAAGCGAGTACGGCGTTTGTCTTGTCCTGAAGGGAGAAAAAACTCTTGTTGCTGATGACAGCGGAAACCTTTGGATAAATGTTTTAGGCAATCCCGGAATGGCTTCGGCGGGAAGCGGAGATATGTTGGCGGGAATAATTCTGGCTTTACTCGCAAAAGGATATAGCACGACAGAGTCCGCAAAGGCAGCCGTCTGGCTTCATTCGGCGGCAGGGGACAGTGCTTGTGAACGGCTGGGAGAAAACGCAATGCTACCCACCGACATGATAGAGGAGTTACACAAATTCCTTTAAGCCTTGGCACAGGGAGGCAACTTATGAAAAAACTTGTCTGTGCGGTTTTGGTTTGTTTACTTCTTTGTTCGTGCGGTTCTTCAAAAACTCAACCCGTTTTAAAGGGAATAACCTTTTTCGCCGAAATGACCTACTATAACGAAAGTTATGCCTTTGAGGGCGAACTGTTTTCTGACGGGAGTCTGGTTGCGGTTATTACCGCACCTGAAGAACTTAAAGATTTGACCCTCACTTTAAACGACGACTTGGTTACGGCAGAGTATAAGGGACTGACCTACACCCCGGTAGAAGGAAGTATGCCTTTTTCGGCGGTAATGAGCGAATTTTACGCTCCGATAAAAGAGATAAATGAAAAGAAGTTTGTTGCCGACTCAAACGGAAAGATAAAATTCAACAGCAACGGCTGTGAGGCGACCTTAACCGTTTCGCCGACGGGGCTTCCCCAGAAACTTGAAATTCCGGACGAACGGTTTTATATAATGTTTTATAATATTTGCTTAAAAGAGGAAGTTAATGAATAGGAAAAATTATTTGGCCTGTCGTGAGTTTTTCGCCAAAAGACCCATTCTTTTAAAAACGGCGTTAATAATTCAAAAGACCTTAGAAATAGCGGTTTATATAATATATCCGCTCTTTTTAGCCTATCTTATTTTTTCGGGCAACCTTTTCTGGATAAAGTCTGCTCTTGTTTGCGGTGTTGGCTTTCTGGCGGTAAGTTTTTTCAGAATGAGGGTAAATTCAAAGCGTCCGTATGAGAAGTACGAATGTGAGCCTCTTATTAAAAGGGATAAAAAAGGACGCTCGTTCCCGAGCCGACACGTTTTTTCGGCGGCAATAATTGCCGTAAGCGTTGCGGCGGTTTTCCATACGCTTGGAATTGTTCTTTTTGCTGCCGCCTTGCTTATAGGCTTTTTACGGGTTGTTTTGGGCGTCCATTTTATAAAAGATGTAATTTTCGGGCTTGTTCTCGGAATAGCACTCGGTTTAGTAGTTTTAATATGAAAAAAATAAAAGGCTTAAGTATAACGCCCACGCCCCGTAGGGCAGTATTTCCTTAAAAATGTGAAATTT
>JAZSLH010000064.1:0-9479 GCA_045535275.1 Acutalibacteraceae bacterium | reverse complement strand
GGCTCCGCCTCTGACAATTCGGCGGAGGAAGGTAATATCATCGCCACGTTTTTTAACCGCAATGTTATAGTTTCTAATTCCCTTTAACTCGTTTTCCATTTCGGTAAGTTCGTGATAGTGGGTTGCAAAAAGGGTTTTTGCGCCGAGTTTCTTTTTATCGGCGACAAACTCCAAAACGGCACGGGCAATAGACATTCCGTCGAAGGTTGAAGTTCCTCTGCCTATTTCATCAAGAATCAGAAGACTTCTTGAGGTTGCGTTTTTAAGGATTGAAGCAACCTCGCTCATTTCAACCATAAAGGTTGACTGACCGGAAGCGAGGTCATCCGAGGCACCGACACGGGTATAGATTGCATCAACGATGCTGATATTTGCCGACTCGGCAGGAACGAAAGAGCCAATTTGAGCCATTAGGGTAATAAGGGCAACCTGTCGCATATAGGTTGATTTTCCCGCCATATTCGGTCCTGTTATAACGGCACAGCGGTCATCTTTAAGGTCTAGATATGTATCATTGGAAACGAAGGGAGTTTTTATTACCCGTTCTACTACGGGATGACGGCCTGCACGGATATTTATTACCCCCTCGGTATTAAGGCGGGGACGCACATAATCATTTTTAACCGCCGTTTCGGCAAGAGAACAGTATCCGTCAATTACTGCAATAACTTCGGCGGTAGTCTGAAAGCGTTTGAGTTGGCCGGAAAGAATTCCAAGTATATTTTCAAACATTTCATATTCAAGACGTTCTCTACGGTCTTTAGCACCGATTATACGCGACTCAAGGGTTTTAAGTTCTTCGGTTATAAAGCGTTCGCAGTTGGTCAAGGTCTGTTTACGGATATAGTCTTCGGGGATAAGTTCCTTATAGGAATTCGTAACCTCAATATAATATCCGAAAACCTTATTGAAGCGGACGCGCAGATTTTTAATTCCCGTACGCTCTCTTTCCCTGTTTTCAATATCGGTTACGATATTTGCACCGTTTTCGATTATATAGATAAGTTCGTCAAGTTCGGCGTTATAACCTTTTTTGAACATTCCGCCCTCTCGGATTATTGCGGGGGGATTTTCTTCGATTGCCGACTGAATAAGGTTTACAACATCTTCCATTTCGTCAAGGCTTTTATAAAGGCTTGACAGTTGTTTGCTTCTGGCAGAAGAAAGAGCCGACTTAATAAAGGGCAGTTTTGCACAGGTATCTTTAACGGTATTAAGGTCCCTTGCGTTTGCGGTACGATAGACAATACGGGTTAAAAGACGCTCTAAATCACGAATTCCCGTAAGATATTCCATAAGTTCTCCGCGGAGAATGGGGTCAAGGGTTAGTTCTTCAACAGCGTTAAGACGCTCCTCTATTGCAAAAATATCTAAAAGGGGCTGTTCAATAAAACTACGGAGCATTCTTTTGCCCATTGCAGTTTTGGTTTTGTCGAGCACCCAGAGAAGCGAACCTTTTTTAGACTTTGAACGCATTGTTTCGCAAAGTTCTAGGTTTCTTACGGCAGTATAGTCAATATTCATATATTCGGATACCGAATAGTAATCAACCTCGCCGATTGAGATGCTCTTATTACCGCCAGTTTCGTATATATACGCAAGAGCCGCTCCGAGAGCAGATACTGCGGCACTTGCAGAGGGTATCCCTAAATTTTCAGGACTTATTACTTCAAAGTGGTTTTTAACAAGTTCTTCACAAGAGGCGATACTAAAAGCCGAGGCATCCCTTACGGTAACCATACAGTCGGTCATATTGCCAAGATATTCGGTGATTTCGGGGTTTAACTCAAGTTCCCTTGTGGTAATAATTTCAGAAGGAGAAAAACGGGCAAGTTGATTTATAGCCTGTTGCTGAAGACCGTTTCCTTTTAGTTCGGTTAAATAGGCTTTACCGGTAGAAACATCGGCAAAACACAGAGCAACGGATTCCTTTGTAAAATAAAGAGAAGCCAGATAATTGTTTTTATCTTCTTCGAGCATACTCTCCTCAATTACCGTTCCGGGAGTAATTATACGGACAACATCACGCTTTACTATTCCCTTTGCGGTAGACGGGTCTTCCATTTGTTCGCAGATAGCGACCTTGTATCCTTTTTCTACAAGACGGGCAATATACGATTCGCAACTATGGAAAGGAACTCCGCACATCGGCGCTCTTTCTTCAAGACCGCAGTCACGACCCGTCAGTGTTAAATCAAGTTCTTCCGAGGCGGTTTTAGCGTCATCAAAGAACATTTCATAAAAGTCGCCCAAACGGAAAAACAGAATACTGTCGGTATTTCTGCTTTTAATTTCCATATACTGACTCATCATAGGAGAAAGTCCTGCCATATTTTTCATTCCTTTCTAAAGTTTTTGAATATTCTTTAGTGGCAGCCGCCGCAAGAAGAACAGTTGCCCGAACAAGCCGAGGGTTCACAGGTTTTAGGGTCTTCGCCGTTTTCACACATTAAAAGAATATTAGAAATTTTGTCGGTAAGTTCTTTATACTTTGCATAGGCATCATTAAAATCGGTCATAGCCTTGCTTGAAACGATAGTATTATAAAGGGCTACGATTTTTTCGTTGATTTCAAGAATTTTGGCTTCGTCTTTTTCTTCTCTTTCGTGTTCAGCGTCGAGTTGCATTTTAAGAAGATTAAAATCCCCTATCTGCTTTTGGAGTTCTTCGTTTTTGTCATTAGCCTCTTTGGTTTCCATAAAGCATTTATATTCCTCGGTCTTTTGAATTTCAGCACCGAGAGTTCTGGTAAGTTCGATAATGTCCATTTTATTCTCCTAATATTTTTAAACTATTGTTCCCTCAAGAACATTTGTAAAACGGTCCACTTTGACATTTACAAATTTTCCCAGCAAACTTTTGTCTGCTTCAAACTCAATATCAATGGCAAAAAGGGTTTTTCCCGAAAGTTTAGAATTTCCTACAACTTCATCGCACAAAACGCGGTAGGTTTTGCCGACATAAGAAGCGTAATTCTTTTTAGAAATTTCTTCCTGAACGGCAAGAAGTTCGCTAAACCATTTACCCTTTTCCTCTCTTGATACAGGGTCGTCCATTTTAGCAGCGGGAGTGCCGTTTCGTGCAGAATAGATAAAGGTAAACAGAGCCTGAAACTCAACCTCTTTTACAACCTTTAGAGTTTCTTTAAAATCTTCATAGGTTTCTCCGGGGAACCCGACAATTATGTCGCTTGTAAAGGTAACATCGGGGATACGCTTTTTTGCCTCGTTTATAAGATTTAGATAGCCCTCACTGTCGTAACGGCGGTTCATTTGTTTTAGTATTCTGTCGCTGCCCGACTGGAAAGGCAAATGAAGATGTTTTTCAACCTTTTCGCAGTCTTTTACAGCGTCCAGAAGTTCCAAGGTGCAGTCCTTTGGATGAGAAGTCATAAAACGAATTCGAAAGTCGCCCTCAATTTTATTTATCTCTCGAAGGAGTTTTGCAAAATTTATATCGCAGTCAAGCCCTTTTCCGTAGGAATTTACATTCTGACCGAGTAGCATTATTTCCTTAAAGCCCGAAGCAATCATTTGACGGGCTTCGTTTATAATATCTTCAGGCAAACGCGATTTTTCTCGACCTCTTACATAAGGCACTATACAGTAGGTGCAGAAATTATCGCAACCGTGCATTATAGGGAGCCAACCCTTGATTTTTCCGTCGCGGTGAACGGGCAGACCCTCGACAACTTCATTAAAATCATCTGAAATATCAAAAATTCTGCCCGAACCGGTCAGACGCTTATAGATATATTCGGGCAACTTCTGAATATGGTGAGTACCGAAAAGCATATCGACATAAGGGTAACTCTTTTGGACCTTTTCGCAAACCGTTTGTTGCTGAGCCATGCAACCGCAGACGACAACAAGTACTTTTTCACCCGACTTTTTAAGTTGTTTGGTTCTGCCGATGTTTCCGAAAACTCGGTCCTCGGCGTGACCTCGAACGGCACAGGTGTTAAAAAGTATAAAGTCGGCCTTAGTGTAATCTTCGGTTAACTCGTAACCCATAGATTCCATAATGCCCTTGATTTTTTCGCTGTCAGACACATTTTGCTGACAACCGTAGGTGTTGATACAAGCCTTTGGCGTGTGGCTATAAATGGTAGGTAAAATTTCTTTTACTCGGGCTATATAGCCTTCCATAGACTTTAAAATTTGCTCGTTTTTTGTGTTTTGGCTCGACATAATATCTCCATATTAACAATATTTAATTTATTATATAATATAATAACATATTATTCAAGTTCTTTTATTATTTTTTAAAAAAGAAAAGCCGACAGAAATTTCTGTCGGCAAATTTTATTGTTCTCTAAATACAACTGTTCCGTCTTTTTCGTCCATTGATTCTATGATTGCAAGAGATTCAAGCCGATATCCTAAGTTGCGAATAACCCTTCCGCCGATTTGGAACCCTTTTTCAATAGCGATTCCAAGCCCCGCAACACTTGCCCCAGCCGATTCAACAATAGAGACAAGGCCTTGAAGAGCACAGCCGTTTGCAAGGAAATCGTCAATTATAAGCACATTGTCTTCGGGCGAAAGATATTTTTTAGAAACTATTACCTGATTTTTATTTTTATGGGTAAAAGACTCAACTTCGGCCACATAAACATCCCCGTCAATATTGACCGATTTTGCCTTTTTAGCGAAAACAAGCGGAACATCAAACTCGCGGGCAACGGGATAAGCAATAGCAATTCCCGAAGCCTCAATGGTTAACACTTTCGTTATTTTTTCACTCTTAAAGCGTCTGTGAAACTCGCGTCCTATTTCGTCAAGAAGTTTTACATCCATTTGATGATTTAAAAAACTGTCTACCTTAAGAACATTACCGGGTTTTATAATTCCGTCTTTTAAGATTCTTTCTTCTAAAAAGTTCATATTTTCCTCCCAAAATATTTTAACAGAAAATTGCCATTACAAGTGTTCCGACAAGCATAAGAGCAAGGCCTAATAAACTCTTTTTTGAAAGTTTCTCTTTAAAGATAAAGTAAGAGAAAGCAACCGCCACTAAAATACTCATTTTATCAATCGGTACAACAACGCTAACAATACCGTTTTGAATTGCATAATAGTAGCAAAGCCAGGAAGCACCCGTTGCAATTCCTGAAAGAGAAATAAATAAAAGTTCCTTTTTATCCAGGGTTTTAAGCCCCTTGTGTTTGCCCTTTGCGAAAACAATAATCCAAGCCATAATAAGAACAACACTCGTGCGGATTGCGGTAGCAAGATTCGATTCGACGCCCGAAATTCCGACCTTTGCAAGAACCGAGGTTAGTGCTGCAAAAACCGCTGATAAAACGGCGTAGAGCATCCAAATTCTATTTTCGCTTTTCTGCTCGGCTTGTTTCTTTTCAATCATAAGAAAAATTCCGACCGCAAGTAAAACCGTGCCGATTAACTTTACGGCAAGATTGTGGAATTCTCCAAAACAAATAATTGCAAGGATAACGGTCAGAACAGTGCTTGACTTATCAATGGGTACAACCTTATTAACGTCACCCATTGAAAGAGCCTTGAAATAGCAAATCCAGGAAGCACCCGTTGCAAGACCAGAAAGGACTAAAAAAACGAACGAGTGCAGAGTTATATCTGTTATAGTATCGGCAGAACCGACAATCAACACCATAACCCAGGAAAAAACCAAGACAACAATTGTGCGAAGAGCCGTTGCTAAATCAGAGTCGGTCTTTTTAATTCCGCATTTGGCAAGAATTGCGGTAAGACCCGCAAACATTGCAGACAAAACAGCAATTAAAAGCCACATAAAAATTCTCCTGACAAAATTTGACATTAAGATACTGACATTATAGCACCAGACAAGATTTTCCACAAGAAAAAATTATTTTTCGGGTTCGACCCATATAAACAAAATTAAAAAGAACCAACCCTAAAGGGAGTTGTGGTTAGGGATAAACCGCCTAAAAAAGCAAATTTTTGCGGACTAATGTGTTAAAAGACACGGTATGCGTTAGCATTACCGTGTCTTTTCGCCTTTTATTCCACTAAAAATTTATCTTTTTTAGGTGTATACAGTTTTGTAACCGAAAATTTTGTTCTATCTGCGAAGCCTGAAACCCGCAGTAAAACTTTGTGTCTTACAAGGGTAAAGGCAAGTAAATAGGGCAAAATTTGGTTCCAAAACCGATTTCGTCCCTAATCGCAACTCCCTAAAGGGTCGGTTCTCTTTAATGGTGCCGGTGGCGGGGGTCGAACCCGCACGGTATCGCTACCAACGGATTTTGAGTCCGCCTCGTCTGCCAATTCCAACACACCGGCACAGTGTGATAATTATATTCTATACAGCAAAGAAAATCAAGGCTTTTTGAAAATATTTTTAAAAAAACACCGCTTTTCTTAATTAGAAAAGCGGTGTTTTTAAGTTAAGAGATATAATATTTTTGTTTGTATTCCTCGTAAAGAACTTTAAATTCTTCGTCTTCGCCTGACTTAACTTGGTTAAGATACTCGTGTACTTCAAACGAATCATTATTGACCTCTATGATACACACGGCGATATTAGAGCAGTGGTCAGAAATTCTTTCACAGTTGGTAAGAAGGTCGGAAAGAATGAACCCGAGTTCTATTGTACAGTCGCCTTGTTTTAGACGGGTAATATGGCCGTTTTTGATTTTTCTCTTAATTCGGTCGATAACCTGTTCAAGCGGTTCAACCTTGCCGGCAAGGGCAATATCCTGTTTTTCCACCGCCTGTGCCGTAATCTCCAAAATTTCGCTGACTGCAGAAATCATAATCTTAATATCTTTAGTGGCTTCTTTGGAGAAAGAAACCTTTTTATCGTTAATTTCTTTAGCAACCTCTGCAATATTTAAAGCGTGGTCGGAAATTCGCTCTATGTCACCGACACAGTGAAGAAGTTCGGTCAGCGCCTTGCTATCTTGCTGGGAAAGATTGTTACCCGCAATTTTTACAAGATATGTACTGATTTTATCCTCGTATTTATCTATGAGTGATTCTTGCTCTTGAACTTCGGCAAAAACAGTCGCATCAAATTTATCTAAAAGGCTTTTTGCTTTACTGAAACTATCCACAGAAATTCGGGACATCTGGGCAACAAGTTCGGTGGACTTTTCAACCGCAAAGGAGGGCATTGAAAGAAAGCGGTCATCAAGAGTAGCAAAAACGTCTGTCTTTGTTTCTTTCTTTCGACTTCTGACAGTAATAACTGCAAGTTTTTCAAGTTGAGAGCAAAACGGCATTAGGATTACGGTTAGCAACACGTTAAACAAAGTATGGATAATTGCAATTTCAAAGGGTCCAAGGTTTTGACTCATAAAACTAAAGTCAAAAATTGCATCAAGAATATAGAAACCGCCTGCGATAACAACAACACCTATCGCCTTGATATAAAGACAACTCATTGCCACACGTTTAGCGTTAATATTTCCGCTAATTGAAGAAATTATGGGCGTAACTGTTGTTCCGATATTTTGTCCGAGAATTACGGGAATTGCCGTTGCAAAAGTTATTGGGCAAGACATTGAAAGGGCTTGAAGAACACCTACCGAAGCCGAAGAAGACTGGATTACGGTGGTGAAAATTATACCTGCTAATATTCCCATTAAAGGATTTTCAAAAGCGGTAAGTATATTCTTAAAGGCCTCATTCTCTTTGAAAATTGCCATAGCCGAGCTCATCATATCCATACCAAACATTAAGATAGCAAAGCCAAGAAAAATTAAACCGGTATTCTTCTTTTTATCCGACTTTGTAGCCATTACTAAAAGAAGTCCGATAATCGCAAGCACGGGGGTAAAGGCATCGGGCGTAAAGAGTTTTAAAAAGCCGGTTGATGCCTGAATATCAGAAGTGCTAAGCAACCACGCGGTAACCGTCGTTCCAATATCGGCACCCAGAATTACGCTTATTGTTTGGCCAAGTTTCATAATTCCGGAATTAACAAAGCCGACAAGCATAACCGTTGTTGCCGAAGAGGACTGAATTACTGCGGTAACGCCAAAACCGAGCAAAAACCCGAAAAATCTATTAGAAGTTATTTTCGAAAGAATTGACTCAAGTTTTCCGCCGGCAAGCATCTTCAGGCTATCGCCCATTAACTCCATTCCGTAAAGGAAAAGAGCGAGACCGCCAACAAGCGCTAAAATGGTAAGAATATATTCCATTATTTTCTCCTTTTGTTGATTGTTTTAGAAAATTTTAGCATATTTTGTAGAAATGTTCAACTGCAATTTTTAAAATTTCTTTATTTGTGTCATAGTTGGATGTCGGTCATATAATGGGTTAGAAGTGCGTTATGGCGGATTGCCTACGGCTTCAATACTTATCAGGAGGTCTTTATATGGCTGATGCCACTGACAGAAGTGTGAATAATTCGGAATTTAAAGAGGCGGTATGTATCGATGCGGGAAGAATTTTCGACTCCTGCTGTGACCGAGACTGTTTAGAAGATTTAAGGGTTTATTTTTGCAGAGAGGGACAAAATCTTATAGAAAACGCGGTCAGCGTAAAGGTTCGTTCGGCCGAAGTTGCCGACGTTAAAGTTGATGTTGAACCGGTAAATCTCAGCCGAGGATTTTATTCCTGCGACATTACATTTTTCTTCATTGTACTGTTGGATGTATACTCATCTCCCTGCAGTTGTCCCACCGAAGTCAGAGGAATTGCAATTTTCAACAAAAAGGTTGTTCTTTGCGGAGGAGAAGGTAATGTTCGTTCCTTTACAAGCGAAACAGCATGTGGCGAGTGTGCCGATTTCTGTGCAGGAAGAGGCGCTTCTGTGCCTAAATGTGTAGTGCAGGTTGCAACACCTATTGCTCTTTCCTCAAGAATGGGAAACGGCTGTGGCTGTCACGATAATGTAGGCGTTATTCCCGCTTGTCTTTCGGACTATCTCGGCGGTTGCGTTATAGCCGATAACAACGAAAACCCCGTAGTTTACGTCACTTTAGGCGTTTTCACTATTGTTCAACTTATAAGAAACGTTCAGGTTCTCGTTCCCGTTTATGATTTTTGTATTCCCGAAAAACAGTGCGAAAACACTACCGATAGTCCTTGCGAAGTTTTCAGACGCATTGAGTTCCCTACCGATGATTTCTTTCCTTCGGGCACCTGTTCTTCAAACTGCGGTTGCGGCTGCGTAGAATGTAACGACTAAAAAATAAAGTGAGATGTGAAAACATCTCACTTTAAATTTCTTATTTTAAAGCCGAAATATCCAGTCCTTCAAAGGTACTGAAAAAGGGTTTTATAAGGTCAATCATTTTATCGATTCCGCCAACTTCGTCACTTTCAAAGTTAAGGGGCATTACAGGGTCATGAACACTGAGTCTTAAAAGAAACCAACCGTATTTTGTAGAAACGCGGATACCCTCTCGGTTGTCGTCGGCAACTCTGAAAATTTCGGGTTTTGACAAAACAAACTTTTCAAGTTCATCTATTACAGAAAGTCCGTAAGGTTTAAAGTCTTGTTCTGTAATAGAAAAACGGCACTCC
>JAZSLH010000082.1:0-2052 GCA_045535275.1 Acutalibacteraceae bacterium | reverse complement strand
TAAAACTTGCTTTACAGGGTTTACCTGTCTCGACCGAGGGTACAAGTATTTTCAGTTTGTTAGAGCAACCCGAATATATTCAGCAAATAGGGTTGCTGCCGGTTCTGCTTATGCTTATTGGTGTTCTGATAAACGCCGCCGTTCATATTATAACGGCATTATACGGCGACTGGTTTTATAAACAATATGTTGTCGACGCGGTAGCAAAAATAAAGACGGCAGACAATGCGGAATTTACCGAAGCCAAATATTCGGGAACAAGTTTTATAGGCTTTTTAATTGCTTTTGCCGCTTGTGATTTTATACCTACCCTTATTTCTATGCTGATTACATTATAGGAGAGTTTTATGAGTAGAATCTGTGTGCAGTGTTCAACCGAAAATGATGATAATTTTTCCTTTTGTAAATACTGCGGGGCTTCTCTTCCGATTGTAGACCGATTTAGCGACGAAAGTTCTGAAAATGACGCGTCCTCTTCCTTTGAAGAACGGGCGGCAGAAATTGATTTTGACGGCGTTACCTACGACCAACTAAAAACCTATATCGGCAAAGATTCCCATCGGATTTTGCCGAAATTTATAAATATTAAACTGTTCGGCAGAAAACTTAACTGGTCTTTTCCCGTTTTGATTTTAGGGTTTTTGTTCGGCTTTTTTGGAATGGCGGTCTACTTCTTCAGCCGTAAAATGTTCCCTATTGCCATTATTCTTACCCTTTGCGGTATAGTCTTTACCGCGGGAAGTTATGCCGTAAACTATAACTCGGACAAGGTTTTTTTCGAAGAGTACAGAGCGTTTATCAACGATATTACCCAAAACACCGAAAAGTATTTAGGTGAAGACGGAGAAAATCTAAATACCGCTATGTTAAGCATTTTTGAAAAATACGAAACAAACCGCAACACCCGTCTTGGAAATATAATGTACTTTGCTGATTTGTGGCTTGTGCGCTCGGCTCTTCCCGTTTTTTTATCAGGTTTTACGAATTATTTTTACTATCTTTCGGCAAACAAACGAATTAAAAAGGCTAAACTTAAATTGGCAGATAGCCCCGACACAAACGAAAAAATTGCACATTTGGGCGGGTTTTCGGTTGCGACATTGTTTATTCCTATTGCAGTAAATCTGGTTATGGGAATTATATACACTCTTTTGGTGATTATATGAAAAAATATACAACACTTCTGCTTGACGCCGACGAGACTCTGCTCGATTTTATAAGTGCCGAAGCGTCGGCTATAAAAACCGTTTGCGAAAAATATAATATTCCATATAGCGAAGAAGTTCGAAAGGCCTATTCGGCAATAAACCTAAACCTTTGGAAAAAACTTGAAAAAGGGCTTATTACAAGAAAGGAAATTCAACTTAGACGTTTTAAGGAGTTTGCTCTTTATATCGACACCGACGCCGACCCTGTTTTTATGGCTAAAGATTATGTTGAAGCCTTAAAACTCGGCGGAATGGTTTTAGACGGGGCAAAAGAACTCTGCCGAGATTTGTCAAAGGAATATTCCCTTTATATAGTTACTAACGGCATTACCGCCGTTCAGGAAAGCCGTTTTGAAAGGTCGGGTCTTCTGCCCTATTTTAAAGATATTTTTATTTCGGAGAAGTTTGGCTCTGCTAAACCTGAAAAACAGTTTTTTGAGGCAGTTTTTAAAGAAATTGACGAGAAAAACACTCACAAAATTTGCATTATCGGGGACAGTATGTCTTCGGATATTTTAGGCGGTATAAACGCGGGTATTGACACTTGCTATTTTAATGCCGACGAAAATTTTACATACACCCCTACCTATCACGCTAAAAATTTCGAGGAGATTAGAAAAATTTTTCTGTAACATGAAAGAAATGAAAACAAAGGAACAAAAAAGACTTTGGCAGAAACGAATTATCGCTCTTGTGTCTTTATTTGCGGTTGCGGTAATTTTCTTCCTTATTGCCTATTTTGTAATTTACAAATTTTTAAGCATTGATAACACCGCCGAAAGTTTTAACTCCTTTATTAGAGAAGTCGGATCGTAGCCATGTCGTTCTGTGAGCCAAGGAGTTG
>JAZSLH010000162.1:0-16741 GCA_045535275.1 Acutalibacteraceae bacterium | reverse complement strand
GGGTTTTTTACTTTTTAATATAAATTTTATTTACAAAAACAATCAACATAGTGCTCAAGTGCCGCTGAAATTACATTTGTAGCAGCCTCTCGGTTATTAACCTCTTTGGCAACTGTTTCTTTATCCTCTAAAGCCTTATAAACATTAAAAAAGTGCAACATTTCGTCAAAAATGTGTTTTGGTAGTTCGGAAATGTCTTTGTATTGATTATAGGTGGGGTCGCCAAAAGGAATCGCTATAATTTTTTCGTCGTTTCTGCCATCGTCCAGCATTGAAATATATCCGATTGGATAACAGCGAACAAGAGTCAAAGGCTCAAGCGACTCGGTGCAGAGAACCAAAACATCCAAAGGGTCACCGTCGTCGCCAAAAGAGCGGGGAATAAATCCGTAATTTGCAGGATAGTTGGTTGAGGTATATAAGATGCGGTCAAGCACTATAAGTCCTGTTTCTTTATCAAGTTCGTATTTCTTTTTGCTTCCTTTCGGGATTTCGACAACCGCAATAAAATCATCGGGTTTTATTCTGTTAGAGTCTATATCGTGCCAGATATTCATATCCGTCTCCGTTCTGCCGAGTGTAAGGCAAATATTTTATTTATTATACATCACAACAATCAAATTATCAAGTGCACTTATTTGCTGTTTTTGTGAGAAAAGAGGACACTTTTATTGTTTCTTGACTAATTTTTCTAATTGTTATATACTATAACTAAATATACTTATTTATATTTATAAATTTTGTCGCAAATACATATAGAATGTGAAAAACGAGGAGAATTTCTAATGTCTAAGATTAAAATTACAAACGATCTTGCAGAGATGGCAGAAATCGGAAAACAATTGTTTGAAGAACATAGTGATGTTTATTCTAACGAAAAAAGACTTCGCAGCATAACTGATGTAATCGACCTACATATGCCTGATGCTACTAAAGAAGAAAAGAGCGAGGTCTTCTTTAGGTCAATTTACAATTATTGGGTATATGGAAACAACATAAAAGAGGAATTTTATTTTAATTTTGCCGATAAAACTCACGAAGAGAAAAAAGAATACCTTACATATCGTAACAGGTTTGCCTATATGCGCCACCTGAATTCTGTCGAAAATCGTCATTATTTAGATAACAAGTGGGAAGCGTATGAACTTATGAAAGATTATTATAAGCGCGACGCTATTCTAATTAAAGATGATAGCGATTTTGATACTTTCGTAGACTTTGTAAATAAACATCCCGTTTTTGTAGTTAAACCAATAGGAATGAGTGCCGGTCGAGGAGTATATAAAGAAAACAGCGAGGGTGTTGACAAGAAAGAACTTTTCGACAAACTTCTTTCGCAGCGAAGCGAACTTGCCAATAAATATCTGTTTGGAGATTCTTCTGCCATGATGCTTGAAGAACTTGTAGACCAGGACGAAAAAATGGCGGCTTTACACCCGAGTTCTCTTCAGTCCATTCGTCTTGTAACCGTTCGTGTTGGTGATAAGGTTCATGTGTGGCATCCCCGTATTGATATTGGTCGTGGCGGTTCATTCCTAATTAACGCTGCCGCAGGAAGCATAATGGCACTAATAGACCCTAAAACCGGTATTATTAAGGATAAAGGGATTCCCGAAAGCGGAGAACTTTTTGAAGTTCATCCTGACACAGGTGTTCGAATTGAAGGCTTCCAAATTCCTAAATGGGACGAACTTATCGAAATGGCTACCGATTTAATGCTTAATGTAATGCCGGACATACGCTATGTCGGTTGGGATATGGCTCTTTCCAAAAAAGGCTGGTGCGTTGTGGAAGGCAACTGGGCAGGAGAATTTGTCGGTGACCAGTTAGGTAACGGAAAAGGGCTTAAAAAGGAATTTGAAGACCTTATTGGTTGGAAACCTGAACAAGAATTCTGGTGGGAATAATCATAAAAAGGAAAGGCGGTTTAAATTTATGATGCAAATACCAATTACCAGCGACCCTATTGAAATAAGAAAAATCGGCGAACAAATTTTCAACGAAAACCGAGATAGATATGACGAGCGTTGGATGAGCGGAATTCGCGAAACTTTAGCGGAGCATATGAAAAATGCTACCAAAGAAGAAATGGAGGATGTTTTCTATCGTTCAATATATAATTATTGGATGTATGGAAACAATACTTCCGAGGAGTTCTATTTTGACTTTGCAAATAAAACACATGAGCAAAAATCGGAGTATATGACCCATAGAATGCGTTACATTTATATGGACCACCTTAATCCGAAAGAATCTCGTCACTTTTTGGCAAACAAATGGGAAGCATATCAACTTATGAAGGATTTTTATCGCAGAGATGCTGTTCAGGTAAAAGATGAAAAAGATTTTGAAGATTTTTGCAAATTTGTTTCAAAGCATTCAGAGTTTGTGGTTAAACCCATAGGACTGGGTAAGGGAAAAGGCGTTCATAAAATGAGCGCAGAAGGAGAAACTCCCGAAGTTTTGTTTGATAAACTTTTAAAAGAGGTTAAAGAAAATTCTCAAAAAACAACCCTTTGGGGAGCAACCGCTTTAATTCTTGAAGAAATTATTGAACAAGACCCTGAAATTGCAGTTCTTCATCCCGATTCGGTAAACTCTATTCGTTTAGTTACCGTTAAGGTTGGCGATAAGGTTCATATTTGGTATCCAAGAATTGATATTGGCCGCGGCGGTTCATTTTTAATAAATGCTGCTATGGGCGGAATTATGGCGTTAGTCGACCCCGAAACAGGCATTATAAAGGGAAAAGGTATTCCCGAAGAGGGCGACTCTTTCGAATATCATCCCGATACCGGAGTTAAAATCGAAGGCTTCCAAATCCCAAAATGGAACGAACTTATCGAAATGGCCAATCACTTAATGAAAAACGTTGTTCCCGACCTGTGTTATGTTGGCTGGGATATGGCTCTTTCAAAAGACGGTTGGTGTATCGTTGAAGGCAACTGGGCAGGTGAATTTGTCGGCGACCAGTTAGGCGTAGGACATGGTTTGCGTCGGGAGTTTGAGAAACTTATAGATTGGAAACCAGCACAAACATATTGGTGGGAGGAATAACAGTGGAATTAGTGCTTTCTATCTCTTTTGGCGTTTGGTATATAATCTCAGCATTGTTCTTTGGATTAATGACAGGGAAATGGAGAAATAAATAATGATTGTATATACTATCGGTACAATAATCGCTATGATTGCCTTTATTGCAATTGGTATCTTTGCCGGCAGAAAGGTAAAAAACATCAATGATTATTATGTAGCAGGACGAAAAGCCCCAGTTATCCTAATAGTCGGCTCACTGGTAGCCTCCTTTTTAAGCACGGGTGCATTTTTAGGAGATACCGGCGAAGTTTACAGCGGCTTCTTTATGGGAATTGTTATAGTCGGAATTTTACAAGCATCTGGTTATGTTTACGGAGCCAACCTATTCGGCAAATACATAAGACGAACAAAGGTTAATACCGTTCCTGAATATTTTGCACTACGCTTTTCTTCCAATAGAGTTAGAAAATTGGCTGCAATAACTCTTATGGTTGCTGTATCGGCATATTTGCTATCGGCTATTCAAGGGGTTTCAACCCTTATGTCAACATTAACAGGTTTTGATTATAAAATATGTGTTATAGTCGCTTGGTTGTCTTTTACTATCTTTACGGTTTATTCCGGCTCAATGGGAGTTCTTCTGACCGACACTATAATGTTTTTAGTCTTCTTGGTTGCGGCTATGATAGGTGTTCCCTTTGTTGTTAACGCCGCAGGTGGCTGGAACGAAGCAATTACCACCCTTGCACAATCGGTTACCCGCCCTGATATAATTGCTTGGACAAACAATCTTGATTATCTGTATCCTTCGGGTGAAATGAATCTTATATGGGCGATAGTTTACGGTATAGTCTGGGCTATTGTAGTAATGGTAAGCCCCTGGCAGACAAGCCGATATCTTATGGCTAAAAATGAGCATACGGTTGTAAGGTCTTCTGTATGGGCTTCAATCGGAGTTGTGTGCGTTACTACAGCACTATACTTTACTGCAGCATTCGTATATAAAATCAATCCTGATTTGACCGATTCAAGTACCGCTATGATATGGGCTGCTATGAACTGCATGCCCATGATAGTAGGCGTAATAATGCTAACGGGAATACTTTCTGCAGGCATATCTTCCGCCTCAACCTTTGTGTCGTTGATTGGCTCTTCACTGACCAATGATATCCTTAAAAAAGGCGATAACTCGGTAAAAAGCGAACTCAAAAAATCTCGTATAGGTATGGGAATAGTTAGTGTCATCGTTCTTATTATTGCTTTCTTTAACCCTCCTCAGATTTTTTGGATCATGTATTTTGGCGGAACGGTAATAGCAAGTTCTTGGGGAATTGTTGCTTTGGCAAGTGTATGGTGCAAAAAGTTAAGTGAACTCGGTGCCTTTTTGGGTATGCTCTTCGGCTTTATAGGTTGTGCCGTTCCAAAGGCTGTTTCAGCATTGGCGGGCATAACATTACCAATGTATTTAGACCCGTTCTTTATCGGTCTGGCTTGTAGTTTAATTGGTATTGCTATTGGAAGCATAATCAAAAAAGCAACACCCTCTGATATTGAAAAATACGATTTGTTGCATATTAGACCGGAATCTGAAATTGATGAAAAAGAAGATAAGAAAACTCGTAAACTAACCTATGTGTATATGGCTTTCGGCCTGCTTTTGGGACTGTTTTTCGTTTTCTTCTATGCTCTTCCGTATATGAAAGCAGTTTAAACTTTAACAAGGTTACAAAAACAGCAAATCTCTTATAGATTTGCTGTTTTTTCTTGTTCTATTGTATTTTTTGTGATATAATAACTTTGTCCAAAAAAATTTAGAGGTTATAAAATGACTGTAACAAATGATATCAAATATATCGGTGTAAATGACCGAGAAATTGACCTTTTTGAAGGTCAATATATTGTTCCAAACGGAATGGCATATAATTCATATCTTATTTTAGATGATAAAATTGCCGTTTTAGATACCGTCGACGCAAAATTCGGTGATGAGTGGCTCGAAAATCTAAAAAAAGAGATAGGAAACAAATCCCCCGATTTTCTTGTGGTGCACCATATGGAACCCGACCACTCCGCAAATATCCAGAGGTTTGTAAGTATCTATCCGAATGCAAAAATAGTTTCGTCGGCTAAATCTTTTCAGATGATGAAAGGCTTTTTCTCAACAGATTTTGAGGGTAAGCAAATTGTTGTAGGCGATAAGGACAAACTTGAACTTGGTCGTCATACCCTTACTTTTTTCACTGCTCCAATGGTCCATTGGCCCGAGGTAATTGTATCTTATGATGAGGCGGATAAGGTGCTCTTTTCTGCCGACGCTTTCGGTAAATTCGGAACTACCGATACCGACGAAGAGTGGACCTGTGAAGCAAGACGTTATTATATTGGAATTGTCGGAAAATACGGCGTTCAGGTCCAGTCATTACTCAAAAAACTCTCTTCTCTTGATATTGATACAATCTGCTCTCTTCACGGTCCTATTTTAAAAGAAAATTTGGGCTATTATATCGACCTTTATAACACCTGGTCTTCCTATCGCGCAGAAGAAGAGGGAATTGTTATTGCATATACTTCGGTTTATGGGAATACTAAAAAAGCGGTAAACCTACTTGCCGAAAAATTAAGAGAAAAGGGTGCCAAAAAGGTGGTAATAAACGACCTCGCCCGTGTTGATATGGCTGAAGCGGTAGAAGACGCCTTTAGATACAGCAAACTTGTCCTTGCAACAACAACCTATAACGCCGATATTTTCCCCTTTATGAAGGAGTTTATAAGCCACCTGACCGAGCGTAACTTCCAAAACAGAGAAGTTGCCTTTATCGAAAACGGAAGTTGGGCTCCAATGGCGGTAAAAATAATGAAAGAAAACCTTGAAAAGTGCAAAAATCTGACCTTTGCGGAAAATTCGGTAAAAATTATATCCGCACTAAATACTGATAGCATTTTACAGATTGAGGCACTGGCAGAAGAACTTTGTAAATAGTTTTGGAGGTGAAACTTCTATGAAATATGTTTGTGATGTATGTGGCTGGGTCTATGACGAAGAATTAGGCTATGCCGAGGGCGGTATTGCTCCCGGAACCAAATTTGAAGACCTACCCGACGATTTTGTTTGCCCCCTTTGCGGAGTGGATAAAGACAATTTCAGCAAAGAAGACTAAAGCGAAAATCGCCTAGGATTTATACAGTCCCAGGCGGTTTTACTTTTTGTTGCAATATAACTACTGTTTTGATATAATATTATAATAATATTGTCAAAGGGCAGGTGAGAAATTTGCAGTTTAGACGCTGGGTAGTAAATCCAATAGACAAAGTTCTTGCATCAGAACTTTCCGAAGAACTTAATATTGACCCTTTTGTAGCCCTGATTGCCTCAGGCAGAGGCTATACCGACCCTGCTGAACTTGAAGAATTTCTCTGTGATGAGGTTGTTTTAAACGACCCCTATGAACTTTGTGACATTCAAAAAGCCTCGCAGATAATAAACGAATCGGTTTGGGCTGAGGAAAAAATCGCTGTTTTCGGCGACTACGATGTTGACGGAGTAACCGCTACCGCCCTTATGTACGGTTATCTTAAAAATCGAGGGGCTAATGTTTCCTATTTTATACCCGACCGAGAAAAAGACGGCTACGGAATAAATATGTCGGCAATCGACAGACTAAAAAGCGAGGGAATTGACCTTATTATTACTGTTGATAACGGTATTGCCGCTTTAGACGAAGTCAGATACGCTAAAAGCCTTGGTATGAAGGTAGTAATAACCGACCATCATCTTCCGGGAGATGAAATCCCCGATGCAGACGCTGTTGTTGACCCCCATCGTTTTGATGATACCAGTTCTTTTAAGGATATTTGCGGAGTTTTTGTCGCATTCAAGGTAGTTTGTGCTACCGAGGGAAAAAGCCCCGAGGAAATGCTTTATGATTACGGCGACCTTGTTGCTCTTGGTACGGTTGCAGACGTAATGCCCCTTACAAACGAAAACCGAATGGTTGTCCGTGAAGGCTTAAAATTTATTGCTATGGGAAACCGAATCGGTCTTTCCGCTCTTTGCAGAGCCGCCGGAATTGAAAGAGAAATTCTTTCAGCATCCCGCCTTGCTTTCGGTCTTGCTCCCCGAATAAATGCGGCGGGAAGAATGGGGGATGCCTCGCGTGCGGCAGAGTTACTTCTCACCGACGATAATAGCGTTGCCGAGGGAATAGCCGGTGTTCTTAATAACGAAAATATACGTCGACAAACTCTCGAAAAACAAATTTTTGTTGAGGCGGTAAAAACTGTCGAGAAAAAAGGATATAAACATAACAGGGTTATAGTTGTTTCGGGCGAAGGTTGGCACGGCGGGGTTGTCGGAATTGTTGCCTCTCGTCTTGCCGAAAAATACGGACGTCCTGCCGTTGTGCTTTCAACCCAAAACGGTATCGCAAACGGTTCAGCAAGAAGTATCAGCGGTTTTTCTATCTATGACGCTATTTGTGAGTGTTCTTACATACTAACTAAATTCGGCGGACACGAAATGGCTGCAGGGCTTACCCTCTATGAAGATTCAATCGATTCTTTCCGTCGGGCAATAAATGAATATGCCGCCTCTTTTTCTAAAACTATTCCTGAACTTCGCCTTGATTGCAAACTCAATCCTGTCGCCCTTTCGGTTGACCTTGCAGAAGAACTCAAGGTTCTTGAGCCTTTCGGAGTAGGCAACCCTGCCGCTCTTTTCGGCGTTTTCGGTCTTACTATTAAGAGAATTTCTGCTGTAGGAGGCGGAAAACATCTTCGCCTTGAATTTTTAAAGGGCGAAATCTCCTTTTCTGCAATGCTTTTTGGAACGGTCAAAAACGCCTTTGCCTACGATATAGGCGACGAGGTTGATATTGCCGTTACATTAGGTACAAACTTTTTCGGCAGTACAGAGTCACTGACCGTTTCGGTAAAAGATATAAGAAGAAGCGACATAACTGAACAAAAACTTATAACCGATATAGACCTTTACGAGTCTTTCAAATCGGGCTCAGATAAAGACTACTCACAAATTATTCCCGAAAGACAAGAGGTAGGAAAGGTTTATAAATATCTCTTAAAAGGACCTTGCTGTCTAGACAAACTTGTTTGCGGCAATTTGTCGGATATAGGTTACGCCAAAACGCTTATTTCGGCTGAAGCACTGTGCGAACTTAAAATATGTTCTCTGTTTGATGTAGATGGTGTTACAATGATTAAAGTGACTGATTCCAGGACAAAAACCAATCTTTCAGATGCCGAAATTTTAAAAAGATTAAGGGGTGAAATTTAATGGAACTTGATAAAAAGTATGAAAAAAACTATAGTCATCTTTTGTTACTGATGGAGCAGCAGGAAAATAGTTATAATTTTGACCTTATCCGCCGTGCTTTTGAACTTTGTGTCAATGCTCATAAAGGGCAGTATAGAAAATCAAAAGAAGAGTTCTATTTTCACCCATACAGCGTTGCAAAAATAATCGTAGGGCTGGGAATGGACTCGGAGTCTATTGCCGCCGCCCTTTTACACGATGTTGTTGAAGACACCGACACTACGATTGAACAAATAAAGACAATGTTTGGTGAAGATGTTGCAATTATTGTAGACGGAGTAACCAAAATTGGAAGAATTCAGTTTGTTTCCCGAGAACAGCAACAGGCGGAATCGCTTCGTAAAATGCTTATTGCAATGGGTAAAGATATCCGCGTAATAATCATTAAACTTGCCGACCGTCTTCACAATATGAGAACTATCGATTCTCTGCCCGACCAGAAGCAGAGAGATAAAGCACTCGAAACTATCGAGGTCTACGCCCCGATTGCACACCGTCTTGGTATCCGTCCTATTAAAGATGAACTTGAAGATTTGGCAATTAAACACCTTGACCCTGTTGCATACCACGAAATAGAGGGGCTTCTCTCTTCTAAACAGGATTTTAGAGAAAGCACCTTTAAATCTATCCGTGCAAGAATTGAAGAACGTCTTTTAAAAGATATGCCCGGGGTAGAATTCGTGCTTCAGTCAAGAGTAAAATCAATACCGGGAATATACCGCAAAATGTTTATTCAGGGTAAAGATTTTGACGAAATATATGATGTATACGCTCTGCGAATAATAACAAATACGGTTAACGATTGTTACAATGTGCTTGGTATAATGCACGATATGTTCCGCCCCATTCCTAATCGTTTTAAGGACTATATATCAACCCCGAAACCTAATATGTATCAGTCGCTTCATACAACCGTAATCGGCAGAGAATCGGTTCCTTTTGAAATTCAGATAAGAACCTTTGATATGCACCATACGGCTGAATTCGGAATTGCGGCGCACTGGAAATATAAAGAGGGTATTACCACTAACAATAAACAGATGGAAGACCGCCTTGCCTGGATTCGTCAGATTCTAGAAAATGACGTTGACTCTTCCGACCTTATACGCTCTATAAAAATCGACCTGTCGCAAGAAGATGTCTTTGCGGTAACGCCAAAGGGAGATGTAATAAATCTTCCTGTTGGCTCTACAGTTATTGACTTTGCTTTTGCTATTCACTCGGCTGTAGGAGTTCGAATGATTGGCGCAAAGGTCGACGGCAAAATTGTCCAGATAAACCACGTAATAAAGACGGGCGAGGTTATAGAAATTCTCACTACCAATGCGGCAGGTCACGGCCCTTCGAGAGATTGGCTGAATATTGCCGTAACAAGTTCTGCAAAGGCTAAAATCCGTTCTTGGTTTAAGAAAGAACGCCGAGAAGAAAACATCGAAACAGGAAAAACTACCCTCGAGACTGAACTTCGAAGGAACTCGGTTGTTCTTCCTGAAAAAGAGATGAAAGATTTTCTTGAAGAGATTGCAAGAAAGCAAAAACAACCCTCTGTTGAAGAACTCTACGCTTCAATCGGATATGGCGGAATACTGCTTGAAAAACTTATTCCAAGAATTAAGGAAGATTATGCAAAACTTCTTAAATCGGCAGAAAAGCCCTCTATTGAAGAGTATATCAAAAAGCACATCGTTCGCTCTCCCGAAGGTGTTGTAATAGAGGGTATTGATAACTGCCTTGTAAAACTTTCAAAATGTTGTGCTCCGCTTCCCGGCGATGATATTATCGGATTTATTACAAGAGGCCATGGCGTTTCTGTTCACAAGAGAGATTGTGTGAATGTTCCCGTGAAAATTGCCGAGGCATCTGAACCTGACCGTTGGATAAAGGCATATTGGGCAGATTCTGTAGAGCAGAGTTTCACCTCAACCTTGCATATTGACGCTCTTGACCGCGACGGACTTCTCGCAGAGGTCACGAATGTTTTGTTTAATATGAGGGTTGGACTTCACGCCGTAAATGCCCGTGCCGTTAAGGGCGGTCACTGTGCTATTACCGTAACCGTTTCGGCGGCAAGCGTTGAACACCTCAAAAGTATAATTGAAAAACTCACAAAACTCAGTGGAGTATTTTCGGTTGAGCGAACAAATCAGTAGGTGAATTATGGAAGTAAAATATTTTCCTATGTCCGATTGCGGTGCAAATTGTTACCTTGTTAAAACCTCTTGCTCTGCCCTTGTAATAGACCCGTTTGAAGCCGATGGCAGAGCAGTCGACTTTCTAAATGAAAACGATTTGCAAAATAAATATATACTGCTTACCCACTGCCATTTTGACCATATTCTCGGTGCAAACGAACTCAGAGAACTAACGGGTGCAAAAATTGCAATCGGCGAAAAAGATGCCAAAGGACTCAGCGACTCCGGTTTAAGTCTGTCGGGTTTTGTGGGTTTACCGCAAGAACCCTTTTCGGCTGATATTCTCTTATCAGACAACGAAATTTTAAATCTGGGCGATACCGCTGTTAAGGTGATTCATACCCCCGGCCATACTTTAGGCTCCGTTTGTTATATTCTTGAAGATGTAATTTTCAGCGGAGATACCCTTTTTAAAGGAAGTATAGGAAGAACCGATTTTCCAACGGGCAATTTTTCCGCTTTAAAAGAATCTCTTAACCGACTTAAAGGGCTTGAAAAAGATTATGTAATATATTCAGGCCACGGTGCCCCCACGACACTTTTTAGCGAAATACAGTCAAATCCTTATATGAAATAAAGGAAGTTTATGAATCTTTGTAATATAAATCACGGCTTTGATTATGAACTTGAAAAACTTTGCCGAATATTTTTACCCTTTGAAAAAATCAATATTTTAAAAACCGAAGAATCGGCTGAAATTTATGCCGTTTGTTCCTTTAAGGGAAATCTTGCCTGTGCAACCCTTAATTTTCCGTCAAAGTCCTATTATCACGAACTGCTCTGTAAAGACGGCCTTGAAAAGACAAGGGAACTTGCTATTGCAACCTGCCTGTTTAACTGCTTTAAAGAGGCTACGGGATATATTCCTGAATGGGGGCTTTTAACGGGGGTAAGACCCGCTAAACTTTATGCTAAACTCCTTAAAAGTTCAGGTAAAGAGGAAACGGAAGACTATTTTCGCAATACCCTTTTTGTCACTGATGAGAAAATTTCACTGTGCGACGAAACGGTTGAACCCGAAAAGACGATAATCGCCTTAAACCGACCCGATTCGTTTAGTCTGTATGTTTCTGTACCCTTTTGTCCAAGCAGATGTTCCTATTGCTCCTTTGTTTCTCATTCTGTTGATAAAACGGGTAAACTGATAGATGATTATGTAGATTTGCTCTGTAAAGAGATTGAGTTAACGGCAAAAATTGCCAATGAGCAAAAGTTGCATCTTGAAACTGTTTATATCGGCGGAGGCACACCCGTTTCGCTAAACGCTTCTCAAATTAATACGGTTATGTCGTCAATAAGAAACAACTTCGACCTTAGCACCATATCCGAATATACCGTTGAAGCGGGAAGACCCGACGCTATAGACAGGGAAAAACTTCTTGCAATAAAACAGGGCGGAGCAACGAGAATTAGCGTCAATCCGCAAACGATGAATGATAGTGTACTTAAAGCAATCGGCAGAAATCATACCGCACTTCAAACGATTGAAGCCTTTAAACTAGCCAGAGAAATCGGTTTTGACAATATCAATATGGACCTTATCGCAGGTCTTCCTACCGATACGCCGGAGAGTTTTAAATCTACCCTTAATTCTTTGCTCGAACTTGACCCTGAAAGTATAACTGTTCATTCTCTTTCGGTTAAGAAAGCGTCAAATATTTCTATAAACGACCAACTCCCCGAAATTGAAACGGGGAAAACCGCTTCTCAAATGGTACGCTTTGCCCGAAATACACTAACCGAAAGAGGAATAGTTCCATATTATATGTACCGACAAAGCAAAACTGTTGGCAATCTTGAAAATGTCGGTTACGCTAAAAAAGGTTTTGAGGGGCTTTATAATGTCTACATAATGGACGAAACCCATACTATACTTGCCTGCGGAGCCTCTGCAGTAACTAAACTGCGTCAGCCGGGCGGCGACTATATTGAGCGAATTTTCAATTTTAAGTACCCTTATGAGTATATAAGCAGATTTGATGAAATCTGTAACAGAAAAATGGGAATAACAAACTTTTACGAAAAATATTTCAAACAGAGGTAAAATATGAAAAACGAACTTAAAATAGGATATATTGTTGCCGATGAAGATGAATACGCCCCTCTTCGCGAACTAGCCGTTAGCCTTTCGGCTTCAAGGGCAGATTTTTATAAAAGGGAAGGCCACATTTTTTCTTTTGTAAACTCGGATAAAAAAATAACCGTCCACTCAGTCCTTTGCGGAATAGGAATGGTAAACGCCGCCGCTGCGGCAACATTTCTTGCACTTGAAGGTTGCGATATTATAGTAAATTCGGGACTTTCGGGCGGAATTAGCGGAGTTAAAAGAGGAGACCTCACAATCGGTACAAAATATATTGAACACGATTTTGACCTTACCCCTCTTGGCTATAAACCCTGCCAGAAACCTCTTCAGAATTATGTGTATACAGCAGATGAAAATCTAATTGAAGCATTTTGTGCAATATACCCCGAACTAAAAAAAGGCGTTGCCGTCAGCGGTGACAGTTTTATTGCAAGTGAAGAAAAGAAAAATTTCTTCAAAAATGAGTATCAGGCAATGTCTTGTGATATGGAATCTGCCGCCGCTGCTTATGTATGTCAGCAGGCACAAATTCCTTTTGTAGCAATCAGAAGAATTTCAGACGATGCGGGTGACGACGCCACCGAAAACTATACCGCAATGAATAATTTAAGGGAAGAAGTGCTTGTGAAACTCTTCGTTTCAGCCGTTCCACGCTTCTTTGATTTTCCTAATTTTTGGAAATAATACTCAAATATTTGCTTAAAATAACCAAAAAACACCTCAAGTTTTTGACTTTTAGGCTAATTATGTTGCGATTTAACAAAAAACAGTTGATTTTAGGAGTAAAATATGTTAAAAATAATAGCAGAGGGTGAAAATGGCACCTATACTACTGACCAGTTGTTAGAGATAATGACGGCACTCAGAAGTCCTGGCGGTTGCCCTTGGGATATCGAGCAAACCCATCAGAGCATTCGTAATGACGCTGTTGAAGAAGCGTATGAAGTAGCAGACGCTATTGATAATAATGATGCCGCGGCTTTGTGTGAAGAACTTGGCGACATGCTTTTGCAGGTCGTCTTTCATTCGCGTATAGCCGAAGAAAAGGGCGAGTTCGCTTTTGAAAATGTCGTTGACGGAATTTGTAAAAAACTTATCCTTCGCCACCCTCATGTTTTCGGTGAAGAAGAGGTAGAAAATTCCGGAGAAGTGCTTGACCTTTGGGATTCTATTAAAAAGGAAGAAAAGAATCAGCAGACCTACACCGAAACTCTGAAAAGTGTTCCTAACGCTTTTCCCGCTCTTATGCGTTCGGCAAAGGTGCAAAAAAGGGCGGTAAAGTCGGGAGTAAAACCTACAAACCCTCTTGATGATAACAGTCTTCAAAATGCCGTTTTAGAACTTGAAAAGGCATATAAAGAAAGTAACAGCGAGGCTGTTTTTGCTGCCTATGGTAAACTGCTCTTCCTGTCGGCAGGTCTTCAGCAAACCCTTAAGGTGAATAGCGAAGAGGTGCTAAATACGGTTACTAATGAGTATATCGCTCGTTTTGAAAAGGCAGAGAAAGAAGGCTCTTTGTCTGACTTTAGTTTTTGATTCTAACGGCTGTGCCGTTTGAAATAATAATTGGAGGTAAATTACAATGAACAAAACTGAATTAGTTGCGGCTATCGCAGAAAAAGCAGGCATTTCTAAGAAAGATGCTGACGCAGCAGTTGCAGCATTCGTAGCTACCGTTACCGACGCTATGAAAGCAGGCGACAAGGTTGCTCTTGTTGGCTTTGGTACTTTTGAAGCAAAGAACCGTGCTGCAAGAACCGGCGTTAACCCCAAGACCAAAGAAACTATTCAGATAGCAGCTACCAAGGTTCCCGCTTTCAAGGCTGGACAGGCTCTTAAGAACGCTGTAAAATAATTTATTTATTAACAGATTAAGGCCGTCTGATTTATTCAGACGGCTTGTTCTTTTAGGAGATAATATGCGACTTGATAAATTTTTAAAGGTGTCCAGAATTATTAAAAGGCGTACCGTTGCAAACGAGGCTTGTGATGCGGGCCGTGTGAGTGTTAACGGCCGTCAGGTCAAGGCTTCCTATGATGTTAAGGTAGGGGATATCCTTGAGATAACTTTTGGAACAAGAACAGTTAAAGCAGAGGTTTTAAATGTTAGCGAGGTTGTCCGCAAAGACGACGCCGCTCTGCTTTACCGACTTATACAATAAGTAATAAAACACCGCCGTTAACAATACAATGTATCGGTGGTGTTTTTATGTCTGATGATAAGAATTTTTCTGTTCATAGCGTTATAATCGAACAGTGTAAAAAAACAAATATTTCGGGTGTTGAAGAGGTCAGAGGTTGCGACGAAGAAACTGTTGTGCTTGAAACTGTCAAGGGAACTCTCACAATAAAGGGAGAGGGGCTTAACATTATAAGTTTCAGCAAATCGTCAGGTGAACTTTTAATGGAAGGCGAAGTAACGGCTTTGGCATATTCTGGCGAAGACAGAGGTAAAGGCCTCTTCAGACGGATTCTTAAATAGTATGTGGGAAATCGACCTCACAGAGCAGGTATACACACTGCTTTTAAGTTTACTGACAGGTGTAGTTTTTTGCCTTGTTTTTGATGCTTGCAATTTAGTTATTAGTCGCTTTAAACTCAAACCGTCAGCCGTCTTTTTACTCGACGTTTTGGGTTTTGCTCTTATAGGCTTTTTTGACTTTTGTTTTTTCCTGGCGAGAAGTAATGGCGAAATCAGAGGTTATGTCCTGCTAGGTCAACTGCTCGGCTTTATTCTCTGCCGAGCGACTGTTTCTAAAATTTTGAGTCTGTTTATTTCCCTTGCTTTTAAAAGCCTTGAAACTGTTTTTTTAGCAATAAAAAAAGTTGTTTTAAGGCCGATATTAACTTCCGTTAAAAAAATTCTTATATTTTTTAATAAATTAAAGGAAAAATATTCGGTTTTTCGCAAAAAAAGGTTGAAAAAACCAAATGAGTTAGTGTATACTAAAGAAAACTGCACACAGGATGAAAAATGAAAGGAAGCGTGAAGAAATGTTTGCTAAAAACGGAAATAAAAGTATTCTTCTTCGGCTTTTAATAATTGCCTTTTGTGTGTATATGCTTATTTCTATCGGTTCGCTTATCGGAGAACTGGCAGAGAGCAAAGCAACCTTGGCGGCCTATCAAGCCAAAATCAAAGAAACCGATTCTCGTATTGATGAGAAAACGAACTTACTTGAAAACAGCACTACTGAAGAACTTGTTGAGCGTTATGCCCGAGAAAGACTCGGTTATTGTTTCCCCAACGAAGTTGTTTTTGTTGACGTTTCCGGAAGTTAAATTTTGCGGCTAATACTATCGGTTGGAACATCTTGAGGAGGAAACAAAGTTTAAATGCAACTTACTGTAGGAGAAATAGTAGAGGGAAAAATTACGTCTGTTAAGGATTACGGCGTTTTCGTCGATTTAGGTGACGGCAAATCCGGAATGGTTCATATTTCTGAAATTGCCCAGACCTATGTCAGCCAAATCCGTGACTTTGTTAAAGAGGGCGACCAGGTAAAACTTAAGGTTTTAAGTGTTTCTGACGATGGAAAAATCAGTCTTAGTATTAAACGAGCCATGGAGCCAAAGAGTGACTCTGTGCGTCCTGCCCGTCAGGAGAAAAAGGTTTACACCCCTAAACCCGCCCCCGTTCCCGACGGTTCTTATGTCTGGACTGCTAAAAAAAGCGAGTCTGCTTCGTTTGAAGATATGATGAGCAAGTTTAAAGCCACAAGCGACGAAAAGTTTTCCGACCTTAAAAGAAAAAATCCGGATGCAAAGCGCAACCGTAGAACAGGCGGTATGAAATAATATAATCGGTGGATTTCGGGAATCGGATTCCGCCTTTTTCATTTTGTAAAGGAATATAAAAATGAGAGAAATAACAACAAGAGAAATTGCCCTTACCGTAGCCGAACTTTGCATAAAAGCAAATAAAACTCTGCCCATAGATATCAAGCAGAGAATCATTTGCTCGGCAGAGCAGGAAACGGACGCCCTGCCTACTTCAATAATGAATGATATAAAGCGTAATATTGATGAAGCGTCACGGCTTAATATTCCTATCTGTCAAGATACGGGAATAGCGGTAGTTTTCGCCGAAATAGGTCA
>JAZSLH010000073.1:0-1831 GCA_045535275.1 Acutalibacteraceae bacterium | reverse complement strand
TTGCCGACATGAAACCCTCCAGAGAGTTTACCGTTACACAAGCAGAAGAATTTATAAATAACGCCATTAAAAACCTTCCTAAATCAGTTTCCAAGGGTGCTGTCTGGGTTGTAGAAAAGAGTTCTGTTAAGGTAAATAACGTAAAATACGGGGAAGAAAAGAATGTCATTCTTGACTGCACCTATTCAACGGTAGATATAGCCTCGGCGATAGAAGAGAACAAACAACTTATAATAAATACCGCCTATTCTAAATACATAGAGGGTAAAAACGCGGGCGAAATGCAAAATGCTACCAAGATTCGTCAGGCAATAGCCGACGACCTTATTGCTGTTTGTGAAGCCGCAAAGCCTATAAGCGGGAATATTACCCTGACTCTTTATGAGGTTAAAAAGGGTGAGTTTGTCCTTCATTACAGTGACGCTGCTGTTGATACCTGTCTCGGAGGAATTTTAAGTGTTGGTAAAACGGTTGACACTTTAAATTCGATTAAGTATGAAGGAAAGGTTGTAGATATTACTAACAACAATTCTCTTCGCACCGCAATCAAAGACAGTTTTAAACTCGTTAACTATGATACCCAAAAACCTGAGGTTGGGAACTTTATTGTAAAATGGTGCTCTAAATTTGCCTACGATTTTAACCGTAACTTTATTGAAAAAGATAGATGGCTTTATCTTGTAGAAGGTCTTGGAACAACCTTAGCAATTACTGCTCTTGCGGGAATTATGGGTATGTTTTTAGGTTTCCTTGTTGCAATAATTCGTTGCACCAATGAATTGACGGGCAAACTAAAGATAATAGATAAGGTTTGCCGTTTCTATCTAACCCTTGTCCGCGGAACGCCTGTAATGGTTCAACTGTTAATTATTTATTTTGTAATATTACTGCCAATTGGCATTCCTAAATTTATTTCTGCAGTTTTATGCTTTGGACTTAACAGCGGTGCTTATGTTGCCGAAATTGTTCGAGGCGGAATTATGTCAGTAGATAAAGGCCAGACCGAAGCAGGAAGAAGTCTTGGTTTCAACTACGCTCAAACAATGCTGCACTTCGTAGCCCCTCAAGCGTTTAAAGCGGTTCTTCCCGCCCTTGCAAACGAATTTATAACCTTGCTTAAGGAATCTTCGGTTGCTTTCTATATTGGAGTTGCCGACCTTACTCAAGGTGGTCTTAAAATTCGTTCGCTAACCTATAGTAGTTTTATGCCACTAATTGCTGTTGCACTAATTTATTTGGTAATAGTGTTAATACTTACCCGCCTTGTTGGCATTCTCGAAAGGAGGCTGCGTAAGAGTGACCACTGATAAAGTTTTAATTAAAACCGATAATCTTCAAAAATCTTTTGGCGAACTTGATGTTCTTTGCGGAATTGATATTGAAATTCAAAAGGGCGAAGTCGTTGTCGTAATCGGTCCTTCTGGCTCAGGAAAATCAACTTTCTTGCGTTGTCTTAACCGTCTTGAAGAACCAACAGGAGGCCATATTCTTTTTGATGGTGCCGATATTACTGACCCTAAATGTAATATCAATATTCACCGACAAAAAATGGGAATGGTTTTTCAGCAGTTCAATCTTTTTCCGCACATGACCGTTCTAAGAAATCTTACAATTGCGCCAATGAAGTTGCTTGGTGTATCAAAAGAGGACGCAGAAACAAGGGCTTTGGACCTTCTAAAAACAGTAGGTTTGGAAGAAAAAGCAACCGCATATCCAAATCAACTTTCCGGCGGACAGAAGCAGCGTGTTGCAATAGTTCGTGCTCTTGCAATGAACCCCGATGTAATGCTCTTTGACGAACCAACCTCTGCTCTTGACCCCGAAATGGTTG
>JAZSLH010000120.1:0-6211 GCA_045535275.1 Acutalibacteraceae bacterium | reverse complement strand
GTTAGTGCTTTTAGCGATAGGGAAATTAAAGACATTCTTTCTGAACTTTTTGTCGATGATGCTGCAGATATTATCGAGGAAATGCCGGCTTCAGTAGCAAATAGAATTTTAAAACAAGCCGATGCACAGACCAGACGTGACATAAATCAAATTTTGGCTTATCCCGAAGACAGTGCGGGAAGTATTATGACTACTGAGTATTTTGACCTGAAAAAAGATATGTCAGTAGCAGATGCGTTTTCAAGAATAAGAAAAATAGGTCTTGACAGAGAAACTATTTACACCTGTTATGTTACTGATTCTCGAAGAAAACTTCTCGGCGTTGTTACCGCAAAAGATTTACTTTTATCCAGGCCTGACCAGACTATTGAAGAAATAATGGAAGATAATTCCATTTTTGTAACAACTACTGACGACAGGGAAACTGTTGTTCAAAACTTTGATAAGTATGACTTGTTAGCACTCCCTGTTGTTGACCGAGAAAACCGCCTGGTTGGTATTATTACGGTTGACGATGCTATTGACGTTATGCAAGAAGAAACGACCGAAGACATTGAAAAAATGGCTGCTATGTTGCCGTCTGATAAAACATATCTTAAAACGGGCGTTTTTGAAACTGTAAAGGCAAGAATTCCGTGGCTACTCTTTCTTATGCTTACGGCAACCTTTACGGGTTGGATACTTTCCGCCTTTGAAAATGCACTTGCTGTTCAGACGGTTCTTATCGCATTTATCCCAATGATAATGAACACCGGCGGTAATTCCGGAAGCCAGTCTTCTGTAACTGTTATTCGTGCAATGTCGCTCGGTGATATTGAATTTACTGACATTATAAAGGTTTTCTTTAAAGAGTTCAGAGTTTCTTTAATTTGCGGATTAGTTCTTTCCGTTGTGAACTTTATAAAAATAATTCTTTTAGATAATCTCATAATGAATGGCGAAATATCATATCTTGTTGCATTTGTTGTTTCGCTAACTATTCTATCAACGGTTGTTTTTGCTAAAATAGTCGGCTGTTTGCTTCCTATTGGAGCAAAAAAAATAGGCCTTGACCCAACAGTTATGGCAAGTCCTTTTATAACAACCCTTGTAGATGCTGTTTCGCTTCTAATTTATTTTACAATAGCAAGTTTACTTCTCTCAATATAAAAAGAACTCCTATGGTTTTCATAGGAGTTCTTTTTACTATATTTTAGGAACCTTTTTTATTAAAAGATTTCCCGCAATTCCCACAAGCGTTCCGGCAATAATTGCTGTAACCGACAATATAGGGATAAGATATGCTATCTGCGAGGTGGACATTATGATACAGGCGACAACAATTTGACCAACTATATGCATAATTCCGCCGGCAATACTAACCGTTACGGTTGAGAAAACCTTTAATGATTTCAAAATAATCATTATTAAAAGACTTAATACCGCACCTGCAAGACTGTAGGGAAGGGATGACGCAATTGAGCCAAAAATTATTGAGGTAAGTAATACCCTAATTAAAGAAACCGCTATTGCTTCTTTCATACCAATACGGTATAGAATAAAAACAATAATAACATTAGGTAGACCGATTTTAATAGCAGGATGAGGGGTAAGTATGAAATGCTCAAGATAAGACATAACCATTGCGATAGCACAAAGAACACTTAAAAGAGCGATTTTTCTTGCTTTCATTTTACCCTCTCCTATGATACAAAATCGATTTCAGAGTCGATTTCTGACACTATACTGACTATTGTCTTGTTTGGAAGACAAACAAGAGTTTCGCCGTTGTATTTAATTTTATGCTGATTAACACAGAGTTTGTCCGGACAAGAAGCCTCTTCTATTCTTGCGGTTCCGTTTTCGATAATAAGCAGATTATAGTTATCTTTATTTTCTAGTTTGACCTCTAAATTTTTGTCAAGAGGGTAGATGTCTTTTTGTTCGCCGTTGATAGTTACTATGGCATAAGAGCCTTCACTTTTTGTAGCAGAAAAAAATATAAGAACACCTGATAGAGCAACTAAAATTGAACCAATAAGAATGATATCAAACTTATGTTTTTTAAAAAAATCAGTCATAAAAACCTCTTAAACAACTCCTACGGGTTTCCGTAGGAGTTGTTCTTTAGAATACTATTTTTTAAATTTTATTGCATTAGTGGGACAGGCTTCAGCACAAGCACCACAAGCAATACATTTGCTGTAATCAATATGAGAAAGATTTTTGTCAACCTTAATAGCGTCGGTAGGACAAACCTTTTCACATTTTAAACAAGCGATACAAGCGACTTTGCAGTTCTTTCTTGCAACTGCGCCCTTGTCGTTATTACTGCACTTAACGGCGACTGGCTTGTCGGCAGGTATGATTTCTATAAGCGCATTCGGACATTTTTTAACACAACGTCCGCATGCAGTACAAGAGTTGATATCCACACGGGCAACCCCGTCAACAACATGTATTGCGTCATACTCACAAACAGTTACACAGTCGCCAAGACCTAAACAGCCATAGATGCATTTTCCACCGCCACCATAAATAAGTTTTGCGGCAGAACAACTTTTAGAGCCAAGGTATTCAGCCCTAACATCGGTATTCTCACAAGTTCCGTTACAGTGAACAAGAGCAACCTTTTTAGTAACATCGGCAGCGGTTACGCCGAGAATATCGGCAACATCAGCAGCAACTTTTGCAGCGCCGGGAGTACAAAGCCCTGTATTTGCTTCTGCACCTTCGGCTAGAGCAACGGCATATCCGTCACAACCGGCATATCCGCAAGCACCGCAGTTCGCACCTGGTAAACAACTGCGAATTTGTTCGGTTTTGGGGTTAACAGCAACATGGAAAACTTTTGAGGCAACAACAAGCATTATTGCACAAAGCAGACCAACAAAAGCAACAATTGCGATAGCAACTAAAATATCAACCATAGTCGTAATCCCCCTTATGCAAACAGATTTTGAGCAATTCCGCCAAACCCAAAGAAGGCGAGAGAAACAATGGCGGCTGAAATAAGAGTTATGGGTGTTCCTTCAAATGCTTTAGGAGGTTTGCTAGATGCAATTCTCTCGCGAACACCTGCAAAGAGTACCATTGCAAGAAGGAAACCGAGACCCGACGCAAAGGCATATACAAGTGAGTAAATAAATCCAAATTCACCTGTACTTGCGAACAAGTCACCCTCACTGAATACGTTTTTGCAAACACCCAGTACTGCACAGTTGGTTGTAATAAGGGGAAGATATACGCCAAGAGATGCGTGGAGAGCGGGGAGGCTCTTCTTCATAAACATTTCAACTAACTGAACAAGTGCAGCAATTACAAGAATGAATACGATTGTCTGCAGGTATGAGAGGTTAATTGAAAGACCAAATGCTTCAAAGAGTTTTCCGTCAAGGATAAATACTTGGATAGGCCAGGTAACCAGTGTTGCAAGAACCATTACAAAGATAACTGCAAAACCCATTCCTGCAGCCTGATTTACCTTCTTGGAAACTCCAAGGAAAGGACAAACGCCTAAAAAACGAGACAAAACATAGTTGTTGACCAAAACAGAGGTCATAATAATTATTACTAAAGTTTTAAAGAATTCCATAATTATTTAGCCTCCTTGTCACAAGATGTTTTGTTGCACTGACTTGCAGAGGGACAACCCTCACAACCGAATTCAGCTTTCGGCTTCTTTTTGGTTGCGTTTAGAATTGCATTAACTAAAGCAATTAGAATACCGAAGACAAAGAATCCGCCGGGTGCAGTAGTAAGAATAGGAATACAGAAATCTTTAAGAACAGGAATTTCCATTCCAAAGAAGGTTCCCGCACCAAATACTTCACGAACTAAAGCCATTGCGATAAGTGCAAGAGCAAAACCAATACCCATTCCTAAACCATCAAGAATTGAATCAAATACCTTGTGTTTACTTGCAAACATTTCGGCTCTGCCTAAAATGATACAGTTAACAACGATTAGGGAAAGGAAAACGCCTAGTGCGTCATAAAGAGAGGGGAAGAAAGCATGCATTGCCATTTCTACAACTGTTACAAAACCTGCAATTACAACAATATAGCAAGGAATTCTTACCTTATCGGGTATAATGTTGCGAAGAAGTGAAATAACGAGATTTGAGCAAATTAACACAAGTGCAGCAGCGGCAGCCATTCCGACTGCACTGCTTAAACTTGAGGTAACCGCAAGGGTAGGACAAGTACCAAGAAGGAGAACAAGAACGGGATTTTCCTTAATAATGCCTTTTAAAAGAGTTGTCATCTTATTCATTATTAGCCCTCCTTGTTCATTGATTCAAACGCTGCTTTTACATCACTGAACGCTTTTACAGTAGCGTTTGTAGTGAATGTTGAACCGGCAATAAGCAGGGTTTCGTCTGTTACGGTATCAACGGTAAGACCGCTGAATCTATCGGGATAGGTTTTAAAGCCAATTACTGTACCGTAATCCTGTCCTGAATATTCGTTTTCTTGTTCACTTTGTTCAAGGGTAGCATACTTAACAATAGCGCCCTTATCGTTTAATACATAGCACACGGTAATAAGACCGCCAAAGCCGTCAGCCTTTGTGATATATGCGGTACCGTCGCTTACTTTATACATAGCGATAACATTTGTATTAACTTTTGCAAAGTCAACCT
The DNA here is from genome assembly GCA_045535275.1 of Acutalibacteraceae bacterium. Lineage (GTDB taxonomy): Bacteria > Bacillota > Clostridia > Oscillospirales > Acutalibacteraceae > SFWF01. Next base: position 1,587 of record JAZSLH010000120.1, on the reverse strand, counting down.
TTTTGGCAGCACTTGCAGAAGCAATAATTTCTTTATCAATCATTTTGTTGATAATATCGTCGTTATTTGCTTCATAAACAGAGGGGAGTACAGACTCTGCATCAGCAATTACCTGTGCGTAAGCCTCGTCAGAAATAAGGTCGTTTCCGTCAAGGTCAGAGAGATAGTATACTTTACCGTAAGCGTTAACACCCACTGCAAGTGAGGCATCTCCGCTCTTTGCAAGCATAATATATCCTGCACCGGTTACGGGAGTTTTGATTGAAACAATAGATGCAGGAGCATTTTCGGGAAGTGTAACATCATTCATTGTTACAGCGCCTGCTTTATCTGTGCCAAAAGGCATAATAACTGAATAAAGGTCCTGAAGTTTAGCGTCGTCTGACTTTTCAACATCAGCATATTCAAAGAACACATTGAAAGCGTCAGCAACTGCGGCACTGATTGCAGAACTTGTAAAGGTACAGCCCGAAACAACAACATCTGAAAGGGTAGCGTCTTTTCCTTCATATAAAGGCATAAAGTCATCTGCAGAGCCCTTTGTTTCGGCGTAGTTTGTAATTACAAGTTTTGTAATTTTACCTTCATTGTTGATACCAAGAATAATCTGAAGAGGGGATTGGCTATAACTTGAAGAAGCCTGAAGTTTAAAAGCAAAACCGCTTCCGCCAAGGTCCTTTTTCATTTCAAGAACAGTTTCGGGGAAGGTACCCTCTACGTTTTCAAATTCTTTTGCTTCGGGAAGCACTTCAATGTAAGCCGCGTCTGCTGCAGCGCCTGCGTTTTTCTCAATAATAGGAGCGGTAATGGCGTTAATACCGGAAAGTGCAAAGGTAACTACAAGACAAATTGCAGTTAAAACTATAATGCTTTTTAAATTGCCTTTTTTCATTTTACTTTTACACCTCCAAGTGGTTTAGTAGCAGTCCAGTTTGTGATATAGGGGGAGAGAATGTTCATAAGGAGAATTGAGAAAGAAACACCCTCGGGATATGAACCCCACTCGCGTATAGCAAAGGTAATAAGTCCGCATCCGAGACCGAAGATAACCTTGCCCCATTTTGTGCAGGGACTTGTTACATAGTCGGTTGCCATAAAGATTGCACCAAGCATAAGACCGCCTGCAAGTATCTGATAGGTAGCATCGTGTAATGCACCCATAAATCCACCGTCAAGCGAGGTAACGAATGAAAGTACAAACACAGTTCCTACAAATGAAGTGGGGATATGGAAAGAAATTACCTTTCTTACAACAAGATAAATTCCGCCGAGTATAAGGGTAAGTGCACATGTTTCACCAATTACACCGCCGTGAGCACCAAGTAAAAGGGTTAAAAGGTTTGGTGCTTCTTCGGCAACAAGGGGAGTAGCGCCTGCAATAACATCGGTCTCTTCAAGACTAAACTTAAAGAGAGCGTCAGAAGCGGGGCGAACATAGTTTGCCATTGTACCCGAAAAAGCAAGGAAAAGAACAATTCTTGCAGTTAGTGCGGGGTTAGCAAAGTTCATTCCAAGTCCGCCGAAGAGTTGTTTAAGAAGTACGAATGCAACCAAACTAGCAAGTACGGCGTGCCATAGGGGAATTGT